>NZ_RZPF01000148.1:0-10764 GCF_004022735.1 Mesorhizobium sp. M7A.F.Ca.AU.001.01.1.1 | reverse complement strand
TCCTTGTTCCACTTCAGCGTGAGCTCGGTGCCGGTCTCGGCGGCCTCACGCCGCAGATGGCCGAAGCCGATCATCCTGCCGGTCGAAGGTGACCAGGCGACGCTGCTGGCGTGCCCAACTTCCTTCCCGCCGCGAAAGGCTTTCAGCGGATACCACTGCACGCGCCGCAGATTTCCGGGCGCATTGCTCTCAAGCCCCTTGCCGTCGAGGGCTTGCGACCAGTCGATGTCGAGCCCGACGAGCTGGCGATGGTCACCCGTGTTCGACATGCGCTGCAGCGCCGCCTTGCCGATGAAATCGGCCTTGCGAAAGTCGACCAGCCGGCCCAGGCCGAGGTCGAAGGGCGACGCACGATACTTTCCAGCTGCCTGAATGCTGGCGCCGCCATGGTCTGGGCCGGCACTTGTATAGTCGTAGCCAACGATCAGCAGCCCGGCTTCGAGACGTGCTATGTCGAGCGCCCAGGCGCCGGCAGGAAGGATGCCAAAAGGCTTGCCTGCCGCCTCGACCGCGTCCCACACGGCGGCGCCGTCATCCGCCTTGACCCACAATTCATAGCCATGCTCGCCGGTAAAACCCTGGCGCAGGATCTCGACCCGTCTGCCGGCAATTGTGACGATGGCCAAGCGAGAGAACGGCAATTCCTGCACGGACTGGGTGACAGCCTCCAGCACTTCGCGGGAACGCGGTCCCTGCAAGGTGAGGATGCCGTAGCTATCGGATATGTCGGTGACACGGACGTCGAGGCCTTCGGCATGCTGCTTCCACCAGGAAAGGCCGGGATCGGCGGAAACGCGGAAGGTGGTTTCGTCCATGCGGAAAACCAGACCGTCGCCGACGACATGGCCGTTCTCGTCGCACCACGGTGCATAGTAGATCTGGCCGACCTGCAGCTTCTTGATGTCGCGCGGGATGAGCGCATCCATCATCCTCTCGGCATCCGGACCGGCAATGACATATTTCGACAGTGGTGACATGTCGCCCATGGCCACCCTGTTGCGGATAGCCGCCAGTTCCTCGACCATATCGGAGTAGCAATCGACGACCATGTTCCTGTCCCAGCGCATCCAGAGTGCGTTCTGGTTCAGTGGCGCCGTCCGTTCGACGAAGGGCGTGCCGCGAAAGGCGACATGGGCATCTGCCACCACGCTCAGGCCGGACGTGAATTTGATGTCGTTCATTCCAGGTCTCCTCCCAGTCGCAAGGCACTTTGCTGCGACATTCGACGACAACGGGTGAAGAACAGCGCACCTCGCGCCATGGAAACGAAACCATCCAAGCGCAGACCGCAGGGACGGCTTCCTGCGAGCAGCAACCCGCTCAGTCAGATGTCTCTTGCCTCATCCGTATCTTGGGTGAGACTTTCACTTCGCAGCGTTTTTCGGAATGCCCCCGGTTGCCGACGGCATACCCGCAGTTCAACCTGAATATTTGAAGCCGCCGTCGGATTGCTTTCGCTGTCAGCCTTCACCGGCAAATGCTCGCTTGCGGTCGACCAGGTAACGCCGTCTCACCGCACAAGCTCGGCCCGTTCAGCCGTAGCATCGAAGCCTGAATTGGCAGCTCGACGCGTGGGGGGAAAGGCGGTAGCGCGCTGGCGCTAGCAAATTTCTCACCCAGGAGTGCGGTGAGACGTCCGGCGATTTCGACTTCGATTCCGCGGATCCACGTGCAATCGAAACGCTGGCATTTCAACCAAGTCCAGCATCGCCTCCGCAGAATCGTCAGCCGGCCTGCTACGCTGCGAGGGAGCCCGCCGGTCCGTCGTAGATTATAGCAATATGTATATTAGCTATTCCTTGACAATCGATGTGGGCTCTGGTTTCCTGATTTTACGGGTATTTAACCAAGTTCGTTGCGTTTTTTACGGACGGTGTTCGCATGTCAACAGTGGTTGTCGCGGACCCGCGGGGGGTATATCTCGCCGGTCTGGAATGGGTGTTGCAGAAGGCTGGACACGATGTTGTCGCCCAGTGTCGCCGCCCTGTGGACGTTCTCGCTCATGTGGAGCGCCATCAGCCTGATATGGTCATCGTAGGCGTGGATCTCGCGGATCAGCAGACATCAGGTCTTTCCTCACGGCTGAAGGCCGGCAACAGCGCTCTCGGCATCATCTTCATCGTGCAGCCAACCGGCAGGCTCGATGTCAGGGAAATACAGACGCTCGACGTCGATGGCCTGTTTCTGGACGGCATCAGCCACCGCTTTCTCATCGAATGCGTGAATGCGGTGGCGGCGGGCAAGAAGTGGATCGACAACAAGATCGTCCAGCAGCTGCTGATGCCCGGCTCGCAGCCGCAGCCAATGTCCCGGCTGACCGGGCGGGAGACCGAAATCGCCGATCTCGTCTCGCGCGGGCTGCGCAACAAGACCATCGCGCAGCGGCTGCATTTATCCGAAGGCACGGTGAAGATGCACCTGCATCACGTCTACGAGAAGTTGCACCTAGGCGGCCGGGCGGAACTGGCCTGGATGACGCACGGCAAAGCCGCCGAGCGTCCGGGAATGGGCCGAACCGGCCTGCTCTGAACACTCTCCACTCGCACCGACATTGTACGCACGGCAACGGCCGCAGAGCCGTCTGGCGGCATCTGGCGCGTGCCTGCGCGACCTCCCCGCAGCGCCCGTCAACCTGACCTATCGAAGGATATATATCGTTCGATCAGGTGCGGACATTGACCGCAATACTATCGAAGCGGGAATGGACGCGCCCTCTGCGCCGGCGGCACAATGAAATTGGAGGGGCGCATTTCAGTATGCGACCGGCTGCACCGGGGTAGGTGCATTTCCGGCATTAGGGGCTGCATCCCTTTTCCAGAGAGAATTTTGAACCAAGGAGAATCTCCATGGCACTCGACATCTTGACCCAGGACATCGTCCTCGACGAGACCACCGGATTTACGGACGATGATATCAATCCGGCCATTCCGCCTTACGATACCAACCCCACGGTGCAATATCTCCTAAGTCTCGACGATCCGGGTGGGCTGACCTCGCCGGAGGTCGCCTTCCAGGCCAACTTCGTCGTGGCCTCGGCGAGTGCGGGAGAAACCATCACCTCGGTCGTTCTCTCCCAGAATCTCACCGGAACCCCGTTTTCCACCACCGTCGGCGTCAACAGCGGCATTCAGACGGTCGATGGCAATTATGTCTGGCTGTTCAAAGACGCAGACCCGCCCCATGCAAACGTCGTAATCGGTGTCATCGGCACCTCTGACCCGTCGGCCGCACCGGCCGCAACCGGCCCGCTCGCTTTCTCGTTTGGGCTGGTCAGCACCAGCGCCACCAATGCGGACCTGTACACGGTCGAGTATGTGCCGTTGCTCAATCCGGACGCGACCAATCCGGACGATCGTATCGGTTTGACCAACAAGGTGTTCGCGTCGGTCACCGGCACCTCCGTGGCTAGTTTTCTGGGCTCAGCCGCCGCGCCCGGCAACAATGATTTCTATCTGATCAATTCGGCCAATGACGCTTCCAAGCAGCTGCTGGTAATCGGTTTGAACGGTGGCAGTGCCAACGTCAGCGAACAGGGCTTCGGCATCAACAACCAGAGCATCAATCCGAACGAAACGCTGCAGGTCGATTTTGTCACCGGCGGTACCCTGAACGCAGGGAGTGCGTCGCAAATCCAGTACGGCAACCACATCGAGACCATCACGCAGGCCGGGTTCACGATCAGCCAGATCACACCTTCCACTCCGACTGCGCGTGTGGACGTCACCGTCAGCGCCTTCAACAATACGGGCAACGACCAAGGCACGAACTTCTTTGACGGCACCACGACCAGCCCCGTGGATATCACCGGCATCAAGTTGACGGGTACATCGGGGTTTGCGTCCGTCATCACTGTCGATGGCACCTATGCGACCGGCAGCGGCAACATCACCGTCACCGGGCTCAGCGGGACCGGAAACGCCGTCACCATCACCGGGCTCGACAACACCACCACCGTCGATATCACCACCGGCAGCCCAATGGATCGGCTGACGGTCAAAGGGGTCGATGCAAACGAGGGGTGCGACATCTCCGAGTTCCATTTCTCGGCGACGAGCACCAACGCCTATAGCGAAGAGGTCGGCTCCCACATCAACTTCGACGATGATGGCCCGAGCATCTCGACCACCGGCGCCGAGCCGACGCTGACCGTCGACGAGTCGGTTCTTACCACCAACGACACGCAGAGCTTTGCCGCCAACTTCAGTTCGGGCTTCGGCGCCGACGGGGCCGGCACGCTGACCTACGCACTGGGCGTCGTGGCAGGCCCTTCGGGTCTGATCGACACGGCGACCGGTCAGGCGGTCATCCTCTCGCTCAATGGCAGCGTCGTCGAAGGCCACACCATCGGCTCCAACGACCTCGTATTCACCGTCTCCGTCAGCGCCGCCGGCGCCGTAACCCTCGACCAGCTCCGGGCGGTGGTCCATGCCGACGCCAGCAACCCCGACGACAGCACCAGCCTGGCCGCCGACAATCTGGTCACGCTCACCGCGACCGTCACCGACAAGGATGGCGACCACCTGTCGGCCAGCCTCGACATCGGCCAGAACCTCAACTTCAAGGATGATGGCCCGAGCATCTCGACCACCGGCACCGAGCCGACGCTGACCGTCGACGAGTCGGTTCTTACCACCAACGATACGCAGAGCTTTGCCGCCAACTTCAGTTCGGGCTTCGGCGCCGACGGGGCCGGCACGCTGACCTACGCACTGGGCGTCGTGGCAGGCCCTTCGGGTCTGATCGACACGGCGACCGGCCAAGCGGTCGTCCTCTCGCTCAATGGCAGCGTCGTCGAAGGCCACACCATCGGCTCCAACGACCTCGTATTCACCGTCTCCGTCAGCGCCGCCGGCGCCGTCACCCTCGACCAGCTCCGGGCGGTGGTCCATGCCGACGCCAGCAACCCCGACGACAGCACCAGCCTGGCCGCCGACAATCTGGTCACGCTCACCGCGACCGTCACCGATAAGGATGGCGACCACCTGTCGGCCAGCCTCGACATCGGCCAGAACCTCAACTTCAAGGATGATGGCCCGAGCATCTCGACCACCGGCACCGAGCCGACGCTGACCGTCGACGAGTCCAACTTGGGTGCCAACAGTGCGGATTTCGCGACCGTTTTCACCCCAAACGCCGGCGCGGATAGTGACGCTATCAGCTATGCGCTCGGCATCAATCAGGTTACGAACGTTAGCGGCCTCACTGACACCTTGACCGGCCTGTCCGTCCTGCTTTTCGTCGAAGGCGGCGAGGTGGTCGGTCGTGCCGGTTCAGCCGCTGGCGATATTGTGTTCACGGTGAGCGTGGCTGTTGACGGGACCGTGACGCTCGATCAGGCACGTGCCGTCATACACTCGCCCGACACCGGACCGGATCAGCAAACATCGCTGGCAGCCGATGATCTCGTAACCTTGACGGCGATCATCACCGACGGTGACGGCGACCAGGCCTCGGACAGTGTCAACATCGGTACAAGCCTCGTCTTCAAGGATGATGCGCCGACGATCACAGTGCCGTTCGACGGTGACCAGAACGCCGGCAACGGTATCGGGACCCCCGAGACTCTGGCCAACACACTCAACGCGTCGGCCACCGGAGCCTTCGGGTACGACATCGGCGCGGATGCTCATCCGGCCGCGTTCTATGCGAGTGGTTCTGACTTTGTCGACCAGAATGGCGCGCTTGCCGGCGTCCAGATCGGGCTCACCGGCACGATCACCGGCGGCGGCGGTGGTAACATTCTCACCTCGGAGGTGACGCTGGCGTCGGAGAGCCTTACCTCCGCGACGTTCAACTTCACTTTCACCTACGACAAGGATCCGGCGGCTGGCACCCAGACCGGGACGGCGGGCGGCACCCTCGTCTTCGACAAGATTGCCGATACTTATACCATCCACCTGACCGACCCTCTCGAAGGCTTCAGCTTCGACGTTATCCACACCAGCCAACTCTTGTCCAAGGAGCCCCTCGGCAATACGGGCCACCCACAGATCGTGCTGGAAAAATTGCAGGCTGATGATCCGAATACGCCGGCTAACGAAAACTTCTACGTGCAGTTCACGGGCAACTTGATCAACAAAGCCAACCCGTTCAGCTTGACAGCCAATGGCGAGGGGTCATCCGGCGACGCCACCTTCACCCTAGGTGGTCACGAGATGGTGAGCAACGCCAATGAAAGCTGGGTATCCGCGACGCAGAGCACCAACGGTGTCGCCGGTGACACGATCCAGAAAGGCGAACTGCTCACATTGCGGTTCTTCGACAGCAACGTCGGTATCAACAGTCAGAACGAGGCTACCCAGCCGACAGCGACCGCCGGCACCATGGCCATCAAGTTCGATGGCATCGGCAACAGCGAGGATCTGATGCTGATCCTCAACCTGATCGACGACAAGGGCACGGCGTCGACGCTCGACGATGTCTCGATTACGAGGGCGATGTACGTGCAGAATGCCGACATCTTCAAGATGGGTCACGTCCCGGCCCCGTACAGCGGCGAGTTCACGCTCGACAACAATGACGGCCTCGTGATCATCGAGCAGAACGACTACAACGCGGCCGGCGAGCACTTCGTGTTGCAGGGTGTCCAGATCATGCAGTCGGGCAACGGCATCACCGGCAACAACACGGCAATCAACCTGAACCCGACGACCGGCGCCGGTGGCGGCAGCGATGCGACCACCAACCTGGTGAATTTCGACCCCACCGACAACGACGTGCTGAAGATCACGGACATCGGCTTCACCTCGACCTCGACCCAGACGCCGGATGCCCACCTCGACTTCGCCTTCAAAGTGGCGGACGCGGACGCGGACCAGACAGCGATGCAGCACATACTTGTCGACGTCGCCTGACACTGGCCAACGGGGGGCAGCCAATGCTGCCCCCAACCTTCCCGCACGAGATGTCATCCCGCACACCAGAGAAATAACGATGAAAACCAAACAACAGCCCCCTGCCCTGCAGGTGGTGATGAAAGAGGCCAGACGTGCCATCCGGCCGCTTGTCTGGTTCAGCGGCGGCATCAACGTGCTGATGCTGACCGGAGCGCTCTACATGCTCCAAGTCTACCACCGCGTGTTGTCCAGCCACAGCCTGGAGACGCTGGTGATGCTGTCGCTGATGGCGGCAGGGGCGCTCGCGGCAATGGCGGGGCTTGAGGTGGTGCGCGGGCGCCTGCTGGCTACCGTCGGATCGTGGATGAACGCGCGATTGGCACCGGTTCTCCTGACCGCATCGGTGGAATATGCCGCCTCGGCGCCAGGCCAAGCCAACGCCCGTCCGCTGCGCGACCTGGATCAAGTGCGCAACTTCTTCACCAGCCCCAGCATCTTCCCGATCCTCGACGCGCCTTGGGCACCGTTGTTCTTCGTTGCCATATTCTTCATGCACCCATGGCTGGGCTGGTTGGCGCTTTGCGGCGGGATCGTGCTGTTTGCTTTGGCGCTGCTCAACGAATACCTCACACGCAAGCCGTTGACCGAGGCCGCAAGCGCACAGTCGCGGGCCTATGTGCAAGCCGAGGCGGCGATCCGCAACGCCGAGGTCGTCCAGGCGATGGGCATGTTGAAGCCATTGCTGGAAGGCTGGAAGGCCCAACAGGACGAGGCCAACAAGGGACAGGTTCTTGCCGCCAACCGTGGCGGCGTCATCGCGGCTATCGCGCGTTGTCACCGGCTGGCCCTGCAAATGGCCATACTCGGCCTCGGCGCCTATCTGGTTCTTCGCAACGAGGCTTCACCCGGCATCATGATCTCCGCCTCGATCCTGATGGGTCGCGCCTTGTCACCGGTCGAGCAAGCGATCGGCACATGGAAGGCGACGGTGGGAGCGCGTGCCGCTTACAAACGCCTCACCGCGGTCGCCGGACAGCACCGGGAAGCCACACCGGTCCTGCCACTGCCCCGTCCGAAAGGCAGGTTTGAGGCCGACAACCTTGTGCTTGCCCGACAGGGTGGCGAGCACATCCTGAAAGGCATCAGCTTCCGTCTCGAGCCGGGTGAAGCGATGGCCCTGATCGGTCCGAGCGGGGCCGGCAAGACGAGCCTGGCGCGCATACTTGCCGGTGCCTGGCGCCCGTCGGGGGGGCGTGCCTTGCTGGACGGAACGGATGTTGCCCAATGGGCGGCGGAAGACCGTGGCCGTTATGTCGGCTATTTGCCGCAGGACATCGAACTCTTCGCCGGCACCGTATCCGACAACATCGCCCGCTTTGCGACGGTCAATCCGGCGGTCTTCCAGCACGTGATCAAGGCAGCGCAGTTGGCCGGCGTCCACGAACTCATCAAGGGGCTGCCGAAGGCCTACGGCACCGAGATCGGCGAGGCGGGTGCGATACTGTCGGGCGGGCAGCGCCAACGCATCGGGCTGGCGCGGGCACTCTACGGCGACCCCACGCTGCTTATCCTCGACGAACCCAATTCCAACCTCGACAGGGAGGGCGAGGAGGCATTGATTGCCGCTCTCGGCGTGGCCAAGGCGACGAACACAACCGTTATCCTGATCGCGCACCGCGCCAACATCTTGGAGAAGGTAGACAAGATACTGGTCCTCAACAGGGGTCAGCAAGATCTCTTCGGGCCGCGCGACCATGTCTTCAACGAACTCGCCAGCCGCGTCAGCAAGGTGGCCCATCTGCCCAAGGCTGCCCAGTTGCCTGCCCTCGAAGTGGTCAAGGAAACCAAAGAGGTCAAGGAAGCATGAGCCGCCCCCCGGAATTGAACGTCGTGCCGCTGCCCCTTCCGCCGCCCTCCCTGCTGCAACCGATGCCGCTGCGTCTCACAGGCGTGACCTGCACCGGGTTCGCGATCATGTTCCTGTTCTTCGGCGTCGCGGGAGGTTGGGCGGCCCTGGCACCGTTGGACAGCGCCGCTGTGGCGCCGGGCGTTATCAAGGTCGCCGGCGACCGCAAGCTGATCCAGCACCTCGAGGGCGGCATCATCGCGGAGTTGAACGCAGCCAACGGTGATGTCGTCAAGGCCGGCAAGATCCTCGTCCGGCTCGACGACACGCAGGCAAAGGCGCAGCTCGACCTGATCCAGAACCGGATAGCAACGCGTGAGGCGCTGGCCGCGCGTCTCAGGGCCGAGCGTGACGGCAGGGCCGAGATCGAGTTCGATCCGGCGTTGCTCGCCAACCCCGCCACCGCCGCAAAGGACGCGGTGTCCGCACAGCGCGACGTGTTCGCGGCGAAACACCACAATCTGGCGGACGAGCAGGAAATCCTCAGCCAGCGCCGCCACCAGACCGAGGAGGAGATAAAGGGACTGGAAGAGCTTATCGTCACCAAGGACAAACAGATCGAGGCGATCGAGGGTGAAACCAAAGACCTCGAGAGTCTGCTCAAGAAGGGGCTGACCACCCGCGAGCGGAACCTGTTGCTCAGACGACAGCAGCAGGAGATCGAGGGCGAGCGCGCCACCAATATCGCCGCAATCGCCCGCGCCAGAAGCGCCATGGCCGAGATCGACATGCAGATCCTGAACCTCGATACGGTGCGGCTCAACGAGTCCGTCGATGAGTTGAGCAAGGTCGAGGCGGAACTGTTCGACCTGAGACAGGAGGAGCGTGCCGCCAGGGACGTGCTTACCCGTACCGATGTCGTCGCACCGGTTGACGGCATCGTCATGGATCTGAAGGTCCACACCGCGGGCGGTGTCGTGAAACCCGGCGATACATTGATGACGATCGTACCGCTCGGACAACAACTCGTGGTCGAAGCCATGGTCAAACCGGAGGATGTCGAGACGATCGCACCCGGACAGCCCGCGCGTGTCAGCTTCCCGGCCTTCGCCCGCTACAACCTGCCGCCGCTCGAGGGTGTCGTGGAGATCGTGTCGGCTGACCGCATGGTTGAGGAGCGCAGCGGCGCACCGTATTTCGCCGCGACGGTTGTGATCGACAAAAGCGAACTCGGCAAGCTGGAGGGCCGCAAGCTGCTGCCCGGCATGTCGAGCGAGACGATGATCCGGACGGGGGCTCGCACCGTTCTCTCTTATCTCGCCGAGCCGATCACGCAGAACTTCCGCCGGGCCATGCGGGAAAAATAGCCGTACGCCGCCCAGCGAAATTCAAGACAGCAGCATTCGCCCGGCCGTGATCGCCAGGAAGAATGCAAAGGCAAGTTTCAGGTAGCGCGGGTTGAGCGCGTGGGCGAGCCTTGCGCCCAAGGGTGCGAACAGGAAGCTCACGGGCGCTATGATGGCAACCGCCGGCAGGCTGACGTAACCCAGGCTGAGCGGAGGCCTGCCTGCAATTGCGAGACCCGACCAGATGAAGCCGGCCACTGCCGGAAGCGCAATAAGCAGGCCAAGCGCCGACGATGTGCCGACGGCCCGGTGCACAGGAAAGGAAAAGCTGGAAAGCGTCGGCACCGAGAGCGTGCCGCCACCGATTCCCATGAGCGAAGAGACAAAGCCGATGACAGAGGCGATCGCGCGGTTGATCCAGCCGCTTTGCGGCAGGTGATCGGAGATCACGAAGTGCTTCGGCAACGCCATGTTGAGGGCCACCAGCAGGCCGACGACGCCGAAAACCAGCCGCAAGCCGGCGCCCGGGATGAACTTCGACGTGATGCCACCGATCAGGGCACTCACGAAAACGGCCGGTCCCCACAGAGTGAGCAGAGGCCGATCGACATTGCCGCGCCTGTTGTGCGACCGCATTGACGAGATCGAGGTGGGGATGATGACCGCAAGCGACGTCGCGACAGCCAGATGGCTGATCACAGCAGGCGAAAAGTGGAACAGGCTAAGCACCCAGAAC
>NZ_RZPF01000147.1:0-10781 GCF_004022735.1 Mesorhizobium sp. M7A.F.Ca.AU.001.01.1.1 | reverse complement strand
GCCTTGGCCAGACGTCCCTCCCAGTCGGTGCGCGGCTTGGTGCCGGTTTTACCGGCGGCGCGCCATGCGTCAAGGATGTCGGCCGGAATCTCGAAGGGCGGCGAGTCCCAGTTGAAGAATTTGCGCGCACCGGCGATCTCGTCGGCGCCGAGCGGCGAACCGTGCGCCTTGTTGGTGCCGGCCTTGGTTGGAGCGCCGAAGCCGATGGTCGTCTTGCAGGCGATCATCGTCGGCTTGTCGGAGTGACGAGCGGCTTCGATGGCATAGGCGATGGCTTCCGGATCGGTGCCGTCGATGTGGCTGGCGTTCCAGCCCGAGGCCTGGAAGCGGGCGACCTGGTCGGTGTTGTCGGCAAGCGAGACCGGGCCGTCGATCGAGATGTTGTTGTTGTCCCAGAAGACGATCAGCTTGTTGAGCTTGAGATGGCCGGCAAGCGCGATGGCTTCCTGGGAAACACCTTCCATCAGGCAGCCGTCACCGGCCAGTACGTAGGTGTAATGGTCGACGAGGTCGTTGCCGAAGGCTGCGTTCATGATGCGCTCGCCGAGCGCGAAGCCGACCGAATTGGCGAGACCCTGGCCGAGCGGGCCGGTGGTCGTCTCTATGCCGGTGGCATGGCCGTATTCGGGATGGCCGGCGGTCTTCGAGCCCAACTGGCGGAAATGCTTGATCTGGTCGATCGTCATGTCCTCGTAGCCGGTCAGGTGCAGCAGCGAATAGAGCAGCATCGAACCGTGGCCGGCCGACAGGATGAAGCGATCCCGGTCGGGCCAATGGGGGGCCTTCGGATCATATTTCAGGAACTTCGTGAACAGCACCGTGGCGATGTCGGCGCAGCCCATGGGCAGGCCGGGATGGCCGGAGTTTGCCTTCTCGACGGCGTCCATGGAGAGAAAGCGGATCGCATTGGCCATCCGGTCATGTTGTTCACGCGACGTCATGGTTCCTCCAGAAGTGGGGGTTTGGGGGCTTGGGAGAGCCCTTGAAAAGGGTGCGCGACACATAGCAGGCGCGGGCTTTTAGTCAACAAATCGGGTGCACATTTGCCGGTCTTGTGATGCCGGCGGCGGACCTACATTAGCGTTAGCGGGGGACAGTCGCGAGAGCTTTGTTGACGTTGCCTTCACCCGGTGCCTAATGTTTCAGGGATAACGCGTTCTGAACGTGAACGATTCGGTGATGGGCAGGGCACAGGACGAAGGCCATGACCGGGGAAGCCACACTCAAGGAAGTCATCGCGAGGCTGGGCAAGGCCATCGAGGGGCTGGAAAACGCCGTCGCGGCCAAGCTCGAGCATGAACGCGACTACTCCGAAGCCGAGGCCGAGGTGCAGCGGATGAACGCCGATCGCTCGCGGCTGGCGCAGGAACTCGACAATTCCGAAGCGCGCGCCGAACGGCTGGAAGATGCCAACAAGGAAGTCTCGCGACGTTTGGTGACCGCCATGGAAACCATCCGCGCCGTGTTGGACAGATAGGAGCTGGCCCGATGGCACAGGTCACGGTTTCAATCGACGGCAAGCAGTATCGCATGGCCTGCGACGAGGGCCAGGAAGAGCATCTGATCGATCTTGCCGAACGTTTCGACCGCTATGTTTCACACCTGAAGGACTCGTTCGGCGAGATTGGCGATCAGCGGCTGACCGTGATGGCCGGCATCATGGTGATGGATGAACTCTCGGAGTTGCAGAAACGCGTCAAGGGCATGGAAAGCGAAGTGCTGACCTTGCGCAAGACCCGCGACGAGGCTCTGACCAAGGCCGACAAGAGCGATAGCGTGCTGACCAACGCGCTCAGCGCGCTGGCACAGCGCATGGAAGACCTGACTGTGACAATGGCGGTCAACAAGAGCTGAGGCAGGATCTCTCCTGTCCAGCCCAACAGGCTCTCATCCGCGTGCCGAGCATTCGGCAGCATAAAAATGCTCGCCTGCCACCGACAAGAGTTTCATATTGTCTTGCAGTCACGATTTTTGCGCTAAGATGCAACGATGCCCGGGCGGGGCAGTTCGATGGCAGCATGGGTTGCCGCTTGTCGTTCCTCGCTGCCGACGGGTTCCGTTTACAGGGGAGATGTACCATGAGCCTTCGTATCAACGACATTGCGCCGGATTTTACCGCCGAGACCACGCAAGGGACGATCAAATTCCACGACTGGATCGGGGACGGATGGGCGATCCTGTTCAGTCATCCCAAGAATTTCACGCCGGTCTGCACGACCGAGCTTGGCACGATGGCGGGGCTCGAAGGCGAATTCAAGAAGCGCAACGTCAAGATCATCGGCATTTCGGTCGATCCGGTCGAAAGCCACGGCAAGTGGCAGGACGACATCAAGACGGCGACCGGCCATTCGGTGAACTACCCGCTGATCGGCGACAAGGACCTCAAGGTCGCCAAGCTCTACGACATGCTGCCGGGCGGTGCCGGCGAGACGTCGGAAGGCCGCACACCGGCCGACAATGCCACGGTGCGCTCGGTCTATGTCATCGGACCGGACAAGAAGATCAAGCTGGTGCTGACCTACCCGATGACCACGGGCCGCAACTTCGATGAGATCCTGCGTGCGGTCGATTCCATGCGGCTGACCGCCAAGCATCAGGTGGCGACGCCGGCAAACTGGAAGCAGGGCGAGGACGTCATCATCACCGCTGCCGTCTCCAACGAGGACGCGATCAGGCGCTTCGGCGCTTATGAGACCATCCTGCCGTATCTGCGGAAGACCAAGCAGCCCTCTGCCTGACCGCTCCTCGGAACAGTTTTTGGCTTTCCTGTCGCCGCGAGCGAAATGATACTTGACTGGCTCACCCGAGCGGACAACCATGCTCCTCTCGGGTGTCGTCAGAGAAAATCATTCCTGACGACCGAGAGTTGGGGAAGCCAGAATTGGACGTAGCTTTGGCCAGGCCGCAGGTCAGCGGCTTCTACGACAAGCCGACCGGGGCCATCCAGTATGTCGTCGCCGACCAGGCGACGAAACGCTGCGCCATCATCGATCCGATCCTCGATTTCGACGAGAAATCCGGTGCTACGGCAACGACGAATGCCGATATCCTGCTCGACTTCGTCAGCGAGCAGGGGCTGAGCGTCGAATGGATCCTCGACACCCATCCGCACGCCGATCATTTCTCGGCGGCGCACTATCTGAGGGAGAAGACCGGAGCGCCGACAGCGATCGGCGACAGGGTCGTCGACGTCCAGAATTTGTGGAAGGCGATCTACAACTGGCCGGATTTTCCCGCCGACGGTTCGCAGTGGGACAGGCTGTTTGGTGAAGGCGAAACCTTCACGGTCGGCACGCTTCCGGCCAAGGTGCTGTTCTCGCCCGGCCATACGCTGGCGTCGATCACCTATGTGATCGGCGATGCCGCCTTCGTCCACGACACGCTGTTCATGCCCGACAGCGGCACAGCGAGGACGGACTTTCCCGGCGGCAGTGCCGCGCGGCTCTGGCGCTCGATCCAGGACATACTGGCGTTGCCGGACGAGACGCGGGTGTTCGTCGGTCATGACTATCAGGCCGGCGGCCGCGAACCCTTGTGGGAAAGCACGGTCGCCATACAGAAGGCGACCAACACCCATCTTGCCGCCGTCCGCAGCGAGGCCGAGTTCGTCGCCCTGCGCGAAGCGCGCGACAGGACGCTGCCGATGCCGCGGCTGATCCTGCATGCGCTGCAGGTCAACATGAATGGCGGGAGGCTGCCCGAACCCGAAGCGAATGGCCGGCGGTATCTAAAGTTTCCGCTGGATGGGCTTTGAGAGATCGCTGCCGGCGAAGCTGCAATCTCCCCCTTGCAGGGGAGATCGGATGTCGCCTCCGCTTTCGCCAACCACACAAGAAAAAAGCGGCGCCAGTTTCCTGGCGCCGCCTTTAGATCTTGTTGCCTTTAGCCGGCTTTAGGCTGCGGGCTGCGCCTCAATGGTGCGCAGCGCCTGGGTCTGGCGCTTGGCGGCGGCCTTGACCGCATCCTGCACCTTCTCGAAGGCGCGCACCTCGATCTGGCGCACGCGCTCGCGGCTGATGTCGAATTCGGACGAAAGCTCTTCCAGCGTCAGCGGCTCCTCGGCGAGGCGACGGGCCTCGAAGATGCGCCGCTCGCGCTCGTTGAGCACGGCAAGAGCGCCCGACAGCATGCCGCGCCGGTTTTCCAGCTCGTCCTGCTCGATCAGCATCTCTTCCTGGCTTTCGTGGTCGTCGACCAGCCAGTCCTGCCACTCGCCGGACTCACCTTCGCTCGCCCGGATCGGGGCATTGAGCGAGGCATCGCCCGACAGGCGGCGGTTCATCGACACCACTTCGGCTTCGGAAACGTTCAGCCTGGTGGCGATCTCGGCGATCTGATCGGGCTTCAAGTCGCCGTCGTCGAGCGCCTGGATCTTGCCCTTCACCTTGCGCAGGTTGAAGAACAGGCGCTTCTGGTTGGCGGTCGTGCCCATCTTGACCAGGCTCCACGAGCGCAGGATGTACTCCTGGATCGAGGCCTTGATCCACCACATGGCATAGGTCGCGAGGCGGAAGCCGCGCTCGGGTTCGAATTTCTTGACGGCCTGCATCAGGCCGACATTGCCTTCCGAGATCACTTCGCCGATCGGCAGGCCATAGCCGCGATAGCCCATGGCGATCTTGGCGACGAGCCTGAGGTGGCTGGTGACGAGCTTGTGCGCAGCGGAGGTGTCTTCATGCTCGGCATAACGCTTGGCGAGCATGTACTCTTCCTGCGGCTGCAGCATGGGAAAGCGGCGGATTTCTTCCAGGTAGCGGCTGAGGCCGCCTTCGCCGGAAACGATACTGGGTAATGACTGGGCCATGATAGCGCCCCCTCTCTATTGGAGTGATGCCCCCGAAACGCGGCGGGCATGTGACGCGAGCACCAAAAGGCTCGCCCGCGACATCGGATCTTATACAGGAACAAAACCAGAAAAGACAGGCATTTGTTCAACACGAAACAGTGTGTCACGGTGAAGTGAACAATGTCAGTCAGGTTTTTTGATGGCTTGTCGGTGACGGGTTCAGAGTTTGCGGAAGCCGCCGACGAGTTCCTCCATGTCCCTCGGTAACGGCGCCTCGAACCTCATCGTTAGATGGGTAGTGGGGTGGCGAAATGCAAGGAGCCAGGCATGCAAAGCTTGCCGGGGAAATGCCTTGACCTGGCTTTTCAGCGGTTCCGGCAGCCGGTTGGCCTTGGTGCGGAAGGCCTGGCCATAATCGGGGTCGCCGATCACCGGATGACCGATATGCGCCATGTGGACACGGATCTGGTGGGTGCGGCCGGTCTCCAGCCGGCATTCGACCATGCTGGCGGTGGCGAACTCCTGTTGGCTCTCGCCGAAGCGCTCCTGCACGGCAAAGTGGGTGACCGCATGGCGGGCGTCGTCGCGTCCTTCCGGCACCACGGCACGGCGCACGCGGTCGGCGGCGCGGCCGAGAGGCGCGTCGACCCTTCCGGTCGGCCTCTGCGGTATGCCCCAGACCAGCGCCAGATAGGCACGTTCGAGATCGCCGGTGAGGCCGTGATCGGCGAAAGCCTCGGAGAGTGACTTGTGGGCGCGGTCAGTCTTGGCGACCACCATGACGCCGCTGGTCTCCTTGTCGAGGCGGTGAACGATGCCTGGCCGCCGCACGCCGCCAATTCCGGAAAGGCTGTCGCCGCAATGATGGATCAGCGCGTTGACCAGCGTACCGGTCCAGTTGCCCGCTCCGGGGTGCACGACAAGCCCGGCCGGCTTGTTGATGACAATCAGCTCGTCGTCCTCATAAAGCACATCGAGTGCGATGTTCTCGCCCTGCGGCTCCGCCGGCTCCGGCTCCGGCATGGTAACCGACACGCTTTCGCCCGGCGCCATCTTGCGCTTGGTCTCATCGATCAGCTTGCCGTCGACCGAGACCGCGCCCTGCCTGATCAGCATCTGCACGCGGCTGCGTGACATGTCCGGACCAAGCCTTGCCGCCAGCCACTGGTCGAGGCGCTGACCGGCCGCGTCCGCATCCGCCACCAGCACGGTCGGTACCGCCTCTATCAATTCAGGGGCCTCTTCGTTATGAGCGCTCATTGAAAAACCGTTCCGGAACTGTTTGCCATGGCCAGCCCGATCGCCGAAGAAGACCAGGATAAGCCGCTCGACCCCGAGGTCGAAAAGGTGCGCAGGAAACTCGTCCGCTTCGTCGGGATCAATCTCGGCCTGCTGTTCCTCGCCCTTATGGTGGTGATCGGCGCCCTTGTCTACAAAGCGCGCAATGCACCGCCGGCGAACCCGCCGCTGGCCGGGGATATCCAGACACCCGCCGGCGAACCGGTCAGCGGCGACATCGTGCTGCCGGTCGGGGCCAAGGTGGTCAGCCAGTCGCTGTCCGGCAACCGTGTCTCGATCGACGCCGAGCTTGCCGACGGCAGCCGCACGATCTTCGTCTACGACATCACTGAGCGACGCCTGATCGGCCGCTTTGCGATCCGCAACAAGTGACCGAGCCGCAACGATGAACGGCAGCAGGCCCATGAGCAAGCCTCGGGGATGAGCGGGTTCGCCGAACATCGTCGCGTCGCCACGGTCGCCCTGGTCGTCGCCAATTATGACGAGGCGATTGCCTGGTATGTCGAGAGGCTGGGTTTCCTGCTCGTCGAAAATGTCGATCTCGGCGGCGGCAAGCGCTGGGTCACAGTGGCGCCGGCCAACGGGCAGGGCGCCAGGCTGCTGCTGGCCGAGGCTTCCGACGAGGCGCAAAGCAAAAGTATCGGCGATCAGACCGGCGGGCGTGTCTTCCTGTTCCTGGAAACCGACGACTTTGCCCGCGACCACGCGGCGATGCTGGAGAAGGGCGTCGAATTCCGCGAAGCACCGCGCTTCGAGCCCTACGGCACGGTGGCGGTTTTCGCCGATCTGCATGGCAATCTCTGGGATCTGATCGAACCGAAACGATAGGCTGACGGCCGGCTTTTCCTCGACCGGGGAAAGCGGCCTAACCCCAGTTGCTTTTTCCCAGCGCTCAGCCTATATCGCCGGTTCTTGAACGCGCCCATCGTCTAGCGGTCAGGACACCGCCCTCTCACGGCGGGAACAGGGGTTCGATTCCCCTTGGGCGTACCAAGTTTTTCGACAAATTTGCAGGATGCCGTCGATTTCGTTTCTGAAGTCGCGGAGCCTCGATACTGTGGCGTCCGGGAAACCCGCTCTGCACAGGTAGCCGCAGCCTTAAAAACTCCCAGTGGCACCAACCAACCCGGCCTTTATTTCATTCGTCTGGCAAATGTTAACGGACGCGAAACCGGAACCTTAACGTCCCCGCAACTCACGGCGAATATTAGTTTTCGCTTTAGTAGCTGTAGGAGGTTGAAATGCAGAAAATAGCTTATCGTTTCGCTTGGGACGAGTCTGGCGCGACCGCGATCGAGTATGGCTTGATCGCAGCTCTCATCGCGCTCGCGATCATCACCGGCGCCGGGGCGGTTGGCAATTCGCTCAACGGGATCTTCACGACCGTCGGCACTACGGTCAACAGCAGCGGCTCGTAAGTCGGTACATCAATTCGGTCGGCTATCGGCCGGATTCGCCGATCTCAGCCTCCAAAGCGCAGCGCGTACGTGCTTCCGATGCCGGGCATCGGAAGTGCGGACGGCGCACTTTCCATCGGTCGGCTTTATCCGTTGCGTCACCGCGTTCGTCGCTTCTGGCGCCGCGGAGCTGTTTGCATTAGCATCACGTCATGGATCCTGGGGTACGGCTCCAGCGGCGCGCAGAACGCCGCGCTGTCCTTAGGGCCAGTTGATCCATGGGGGAGGAAGGCCAATGCAGAAGCTGCAATCGCAGGGCGTCCATCACATCACGCTGGTCGGCGCCGGGCGCCAGACCTCTATCGATTTCTGGGAAGGCGTGCTCGGCATGCCGTTCATCTTCGAACAGCCCAATCTCGACAAGCCGAGGGAAAGCCACCTCTATTTCGATCCCGGCGACGGCCGGCTGATCACTATCTTCACCGACGAGAGCCGGACGCCGGAGAAGCGGCGCACGCCTACCGATCCGGGCTGTGTTCACCACATCGCCTTTTCGGTGTCGCGCGTCACCTTTCTGCAGGCGGTCTCCCGGCTTGACGAGCGCGGCATCAAGCACAGCGGCGTCAAGGATCGCGGTTTCATGGATTCGATCTATTTCGAGGATCCGCTCGGCCTGCTGATCGAGTTGGCGTCCTACCGCTTCGAACCGCCGGCGGGCTTCACCCATGCGGATGTGCTGATGGAAGCGCACAGGCTGCGGGTCGGGCGCGGCGACTACAACATCGCCGAAGTGCATCTCGCCGATGCGATCCAGACGCTCGTAGAGCGTTCCCGTGCCACTCTGTCGGACGATCGGGCGCCGAAGAACCCATACTGAACAGACCAGAGGGAGGAACAAGATGGCCAAGACAGCGACGAAGACTGCCGGGAAATCCGCGGCCAAAGCTGCCGCCAAGCCGGCGGCGAAAGCTGCGGCAACGCCAAAAGCCAAGGCGGCCGCCAAGCCTGCGGTGAAGGCGACGGCAAAAGCCGCGCCCAGGGCCAAGGCCAAGCCGGCCAAGAAGCCGGCGCTGAAGCTCAGCATGCTGAAGCCCAGCGTCAACAACATGACCGTGCGGGTGTTTGCGCGCGCGGCGGGTTTCGACCACGCCGAGACCGATGCCTGGGGCCACACCCGTTCGCCGGAGTTCATGGCGCGAAATCCCGCCCATTTGACACCGATGATCGAGGACAAGGGCCTGCCCAGAGGCGTGCTGTGGGAAAGCTGCGCTATCATGCAGTATCTCGCCAACAAGCACGGGTTGGAGAAATTCTATCCGAAGGCGCCGGCCAAGCGGGCGATGGTCGACAGTGCGATGTTCTACCTGATCGGCACGCTCTACCCCTATGTGGCGCGCGCCACCTATCCGGCGCTCGGCTTCCCGCACTATGCCGGCGAGGTCGGCCACAGCGACGCCCATCCCGACAAGAAGTCCGAAGCCCAGAAGGCGGCGATGGCGGCGATTGCCGAGCCGCTGGAGGTCTTCCACTCGTTCTTCAGGGACGGCAAGCCGTTCATCGGCGGCAAGCATCCGTCGATCGCCGATATCCGGCTGGCGGCGACGCTCGAATTTCTGGCCGTCATCGACTATGCCTTGCCCAAATGGGCGAAGGACTATGTGGCGGCGATTGAGAAGAAGCTCGGCAAGGCCTATAGCGAGCCGGCCGGCGACGTGCGCGGTTATATCGCCCATGTGAAGTCCCAGGCCAAGGCCTGAGCTTAAGGGTTCGTTAACCAAAGCCCTGTCTACTGCAGGCAATTCGCTTTCGGCCCGCGACCACGGATGTACTGGCGCAGAACGTCGCAGCGATAGGAAAGGTCGGCGCAATGCCGGCCTTTTGCTTTTCGCACGCTTTGTTCGACGCAATTCCCAAGGGAAAAGCGTTATGCGCTTTTCCGGGAAAACCGTTTCACACTTAACCGGCATTGCTTTATCGCCAGGCGCGATCGAGCAGCGATCAGACCGCGCAAGCCCAGTCAGGTGTCGCTTTTTCGGCGTCAAGTTTGCCGAGAGATATTGCCATTGCCGACGTTGGCCCTACCATCCATTGAGCGTCCCAGATGGACCGTGGTCAGGCGTGAGGGCTGGCGATGAAAAGCGTTGCGAGACGGATTGCGGTTGCGGGCGTGGTGCTGGCGGGCGCTGTTCATGCGTCAAGTGCAGCTGAACTCAACACGATGGACGATGTCGGGGCCGCGATCCAGGCTTGCTGGACACCGCCGGCGGGAGCGGGAACCGCCAGCGTCACCTTGAGCTTCAGCTTCAAGCGGGACGGCACGCTGATCGGCCCACCGAGGCCGACAGCCATCAAGGTGGAAGGCGATGCCAAGGCGAAGAAGTCCTTTGTCGACGCCGCAACGACCGCCTTGCAGAATTGTCTGCCCCTGACCTTCTCAGCGAAACTGGCGCAAGGCATCGCCGGCAACGTGTTCACGTTGCAATTCGCCTCTCCCAAGTAGGCACCCGCCGCCGGCTCAATGGTGACTGCGCCGTGCCGCGGCATGCCGGGCAAGATCGGGCGTTTCGAAGACGTAGTCGTTCCAGGCCGATTCCGGAACCTGACCGGCCAGATAGCATTCCAGCAACAGGCTTTGTTCGGGATTGAGAGGCCTTGGCGCGCGCTGATCCAGCCCCAGCGAGTGAAACAGGTTTCTTGTCAGGTCCGAGACGGTGAAGTGGATCGACATCTGCGTTCTCCCTTTGGTCCTTCAACGCGGAAGACCGGGCAAAGGTTTCGAACGCCTGGCGATAATGGCGGTCCGTTTCGTTGCAGGTCCGCGGCGAGGGTCGGGCTTGCGCTTTCCTTTGAGGTTCGTCTCAATCTTGAAATAAAAATGTAATATCGAATTTACACGAGATGACATAATACAATAGACAAAAGCTTACCCCGGCTGAAGTTCTTGAGATAATTAGAGTTTACTCATATAGCTGAAACTTGTGTAAGTTATGGACTGTAATTCCGGGTTCTCCGCAAAAAGGACCGAGTTGTCCCGATGATCCGTTTCTGGCCTTCCATGGTGGTCGCATTGATTTCGCTGGCGGCGGTTTTGTTCGGGACGCTTCCGTCCTACGCGGACAGCTGCGGCGCGATCAGAAGCCAGTTGCTTTCGGGTGGCCGCAGCAACGGGGCGAACCCGGAGCTTGCTCAACTGCGTCGGCAACTTGCAGCCATCCAGACTATCGAGAGACAGCGCCAGTGCACGGCGAAAAGTTCGCTTGGTGGTCTCTTCAACGCTTGCGCCGATCTCGCCAGGAGCC
>NZ_RZPF01000146.1:0-10786 GCF_004022735.1 Mesorhizobium sp. M7A.F.Ca.AU.001.01.1.1 | reverse complement strand
GACCTGCCGGTCGCCGGCCGGTTCAAGGGCGAGCTGCTGCACTCCAGCCAGTATGCCAGCGGCGACAAATTCCGCGGCAGGAAAGTCGCCGTCATTGGCGCTGCAAGCTCCGGCCACGATGTCTGCGTCGACCTCTGGGAGAGCGGCGCCGAGGTCACCATGATCCAGCGTTCGCCGACGACAGTGGTCAAGTCGGACACGCTGATGGAAGTCGGCTTCGAGATCTTCTCGGAAGACGCACTGTCGCGCGGCATCACCACCGAGAAGGCCGACATGATCGTCGCCTCGACGCCGTTCGCGCTGGTGCCCAAGGGCCAGCAGGCGCTTTACGAGGTGATCAAGGCGCGCGACGCGGCCTTCTACGACCGCTTGCGCGCCGCCGGCTTCGCCATCGATTTCGGCGACGACGAGACCGGCCTTCTGATGAAGGCCTACCGCACCGGCTCCGGCTACTACATCGATGTCGGCGCCTCCGACCTGATCATCGACGGCAAGATCGGCATCCGCAGCGGCGTCGCCATCAAGTCGCTGACCCCGAGCGGCATCCTGTTCGAGGACGGCAGTGAACTCGCCGCCGACGCCATCATCGCCTGCACCGGCTATCAGTCGATGAACGAGAATGTCGCCGCGATCGTTTCGCGCGAAGTCGCCGACAAGGTCGGCCCGTGCTGGGGCCTTGGCTCCGGCGTCAAGGGCGACCCCGGCCCCTGGCAAGGCGAGCTGCGCAATATGTGGAAGCCGACCGCCCAGGAAGCGCTCTGGTTCCACGGCGGCAATCTGGCGCTGTCGCGCTTCTATTCGAAATATGTGGCGCTGCAGATCAAGGCGCGGATGGAAGGCATTGAGACGCCGGTTTACGGGGCGGTGAGCAACGCCGGGTAAAGTCGACCCCCACTCCGTCGAGCTTCGCTCGCCACCTCTCCCCCGATCGACGGGGTAGAGGAAGGGCGCCACACAGATCGGCGAGGGAGAGGAAGGCGCGAGTTCGCCGCCCTTGGCTCCTTCCTCTCGCTCCGGAGGGGGGAGAGGTGGCGCTGCGAAGCAGCGACGGAGTGGGGGAAGCCATTCGCCAAGCGCACAGTCCCAAGACAGGCACAAGCTGGCGAGATCAGCTAGTCGTGCCGATGCCCAAAGTGCCTCGCCGCAACCTCGACATGGGTATGCGCGGCATGCGCCACAAACCGCTCAGTCTCGCTGACATCGTTGACCGCTTCGTTCGGCCACCAGGTGCCGCCGATAACGATGCCTTCGCACACCAGTCTCTGATCGGCGACCAATGACGCGCCGACCGCGTCGACGAAGGTGAAGCGGCCCGGGCGCTGACGGAGCACGGCGACGTCGCCGACCGTGCCGACGGCCAGTGTGCCCAGGTCAGGCCGCGCGATCGCCTGCGCCGGCGCTTGCGTGGCGGCGCGCAGGACCTCGACCAGCGGCATGCCGAGCGCCAGGAGCTTCGACATGCAGACGAGGATGTCGAAGGCGGGACCGTCGACGCAGTAGAGATGCACGTCGCTCGAGATCACGTCGGGCGCCAGCCCTTCTTCGAGCATGGCGCGGGCGACGGCGAAATCGAACGAGCCCATGCCGTGGCCGATGTCGAAGATGACGCCGCGCTCGCGCGCCAGCCGCATGTCGGGCCGCACCGCGCCGGAAGCGAACACCGGCGCATTCGGGAAAGGCCGGAAGCAATGGGTGAGAATGTCGCCCTTGCGCAGGCGCGGCAGCACTTCCGAGCGGCCGGGCGGCGGTTCGTCGATATGCGCCATCAGCGGCAGGCCGGCCTGGTCGGCGGCCTCCAGCGCCAGATCCACCGGCGCGATGCCGCTGGTGCCGCCGGCATGCTTGCCCGAGCGAACCTTTACGCCGACCACGACATCGCGGTGCTCGCGCACCGCAGCCACAACCTCGCGCGGTTCGCAGAGCCTGAGATCGCTGCACTCGCCGACCGACACCGTCTGCGAGAAGCCGAAAATGCCGGCAAAGGAAATGTTGACATAGGCCAGGATGCGAACCTTCGAGCGCTCCATGACATGGCGGCGGAAGCCGAGGAAATTGCCGGCGCCCGCACTGCCGGCATCGATGAAGGTGGTGGTGCCGCTCTTGGCGGCCAGCCGGTCGGCATCGACGCCAAGCGACGTGCCGCCCCAATAGACGTGGCTGTGCAGGTCGACCAGGCCCGGCGTGACGATGCAGCCGCCGGCATCGACGATCTGCGCGGCGCTGTCCGCCGGGATATCGGCGTCGACCGCGGCAACGCGGCCATTGGCGATGGCGACATCGCGCAGCGCGTCGAGGCCAGCGGCCGGATCGATCAGCCGTCCGCCCTTCAGCAGGAGGTCGAATTGCATGGAGTAACCTCCGCTCGTTGCTTTGCTTACAGAGGCCGATAGGCGACCGCCTCGACCTCGATCTTGATATCGATCATCAGCCGCGATTCGACCGTGGTGCGGGCCGGCGGGTTCTTCGGAAAGTGCCTGGCATAGACCGCGTTGAAGGCGCCGAAATCGCGCGCGTCTTCCAGCCACACGGTGGTCTTCACCACATCGTCCATGGTGCAGCCGGCCAGCGCCAGCGCGGCCTTGACGTTGGCGAGCACCTGCTCGGTCTGTTCCGATATGCCGCCCTTGACCACGATGCCGTCGCTGCCGACGGGAACCTGGCCCGAGACATAGACGAGATCGCCTGCCCGCACGGCGGGCGACAACGGCACATGCGACGTTCCAAAACACTGTTTCGGCAAGGGACAAGCCTCCTCTGATGACAGGACGGGGTGCCATTGCAGCGCCCGCTTCGATCGACATTTACGCCGATCCGGCCGATCCTCATAGGGGCCTTGTTGGAAAGCAACATTCTTGGAAATCTGCGTTGCTTTATTACAAGAGCCCTTGCATCGTACGCGCTGACGGGCGGCTTGGAAGCCGCACCGCATAGACGGATTTGCCAGAGCGGAGACAGCAGCAATGACCTACGACAAGAACCCGTTTCCATCAGGCGATGCCGATCGCCACGCGCTCTGGGAAATGCTGGTGCGGCGCGACATCGACGCCTTCATCGGCCAGGACTGGGCCATGGTCGAGGACGATTTCGTCGCCGAGAGTTTCTTCGGCATGCATGCGCATTTCCTGCACAACGCCGACGCCTGGCGGCTGCAGTTTCCAAGGCTCGAAGTCTATCGCGACGAATGGCTGCGCCAGGCCAAAGAGACGGCGGCGACCAAATTCGCCGAGCCGCTGCGCGAGGCGCTGTTTCGCGTCACCAACATGCGAGACATCGACGTCGACGGCGACCGCGCCGTGCTGCACAAGAAGTTCGACGGCTCGGTCGCCAAGGCGGACGGCAGCGTCGACCGGCTGAAATGGCAGACGCTGTATTTCTGCAGCAAGGTCGGCGGAAGCTGGAAGATATCAGGCTTCGTCGGCTACATGCCGCATCCGCTCGGCAGCTAGAGCCAGCTGATCAGTAGAGCGTGACGAAGGCCGGAAACAGCATGCCGGTCGCCCGGAAATGCTCGACCAGTTCGATGGCCGGGAAGATGGCGAGGAAATAGAGCCCGTCGAAAAACGTGCGCTTCAAAGCCCGCGTCGAGAACTGCAGTTCGTCATCGTCGCGGTAGAGCAGCGGGTTTGGCCAGAACCGGGGCGTGCTCTTGGTGTAGGCAAGATAGGCTGGGCCGAACTTGCCGAGCAGAAATTCGGCTTCCTTGCGCGCCGTGACGCGAAAGATGAAAAAGCTGGCAAGGCCCAGCGCCACGGCCGTCATCAGCGAGCCGTAGAGCAATCCAATGCCGACCGCGCCGACCGTCGAGAAGAAATAGAGCGGGTTCTGCGTGGTCGAGAACGGTCCCGTCGAGACCAGTTCCTCGTTCTTCTTGCCGCCGACATAGAGAATGCTCCACAGCCGCCCGACGACACAGACGAGCACCAGGCAAAAGCCGAAGAATTCGAGCGTTTCGTGCCCGTCGGAGCCCTCGCTCAGCCCCGGCTTGGTGAGAAACAGCAGCAACACCGCCAGCGCCGCCGCAACCCGCACGAAGATCAGGCGCTTGCGCTGGTCGAAGGCCTGGGAAACCGGCTTGAGGGTAGCGTAGGTCATTTGGTGTTTCCTGGGGCACTGACGAGTGCCCGTGAGCAATGGGCATGACATTGATGGCGGATGAAAGGCGCACGCCCTCTATCGGCGCAGCGCCGGGCGTTCGTAAAGGACTTTGCGCGGCCCACGTCCATTCTTACGAATTTGTATGCCGCCGGACAGGCCGGCGTGAACTCGTTTGCTTACGCTGCGCGGATCGCCACCGCCGCAACCGTCGACCTCAGGACTTCAGCCATGCTCGCGCCCAACAGGCAACAACCCGCCCCACCGAGCCACAACAGAGTTCCCGACGTCACTCTCGATTTCTGGGTGATCAAGTTGATGGCGGTCACCACCGGCGAGACCGCGGCGGACTATTTTGCCGACACGATCGGGCTTGGGCTGACCGTCACCTCGCTGATCATGACCGGCATCCTGATCGCTGCCCTCGTCCTGCAGTTTGCGCAGAAGCGTTACGTGCCGTGGGCCTACTGGCTGGCGGTGGTGCTGATCAGCATCGTCGGCACCCTGGTGACGGACAATCTCGTCGACACTTTCGGCGTGCGCCTGCAGACCACGACCATCGCCTTCTCGGTTGCGCTCGCCGCGACATTCGCGGTCTGGTACGCCAGCGAACGGACGCTGTCGATCCACACCATCTTCACCACCAGGCGCGAAATCTTCTACTGGCTGGCGATCCTCTTGACCTTCGCGCTCGGCACCGCCGCCGGCGATCTCGTCGCCGAAAGCTTCGACATGGGCTACCTCACCACAGGCCTGCTGTTCGGCGGCGCCATCGCGCTCATCGTGCTGGCCTACTGGCTGCTCAATCTCGACGGCATCCTGGCCTTCTGGCTCGCCTATATCCTGACGCGGCCGCTCGGCGCCTCCTTCGGTGACCTGCTGTCGCGATCGGCCAGGCATGGCGGCCTGGGCTTCGGCACCATCTTCACCAGCCTGCTCTTCCTCGGCTGTATCATTGCGCTCGTCCTGCACATGACCCTGAAGGGGACAACCGACGAAGCCGATGAACTGTTGCTGGACCTGGACTAGGTGCAGGGCGGATGCGCTAGCATTGACAATTGCCGAAAACCCCACCGCTTCGGCCAATCGTGAACGTTCTAGCGCCACCATCCCTGCGCCTTCGTGACATCCTAGGAACAAGCCCGTGCCGGTGATAGCCTGTCCATCTCGGCAACGGACCGGACCTTTCATGCGACTGCTTCTCGTCGAGGACGACCACAGGACGGCCGACTATATCGTCAGGGGACTGACCGAGGCCGGCCATGTCTGCGATCTCCTGCGCAACGGCCATGACGGGCTGTTCGCGGCGACCCGGGGCAAATACGACGTGATCGTCGCCGATCGGATGATCCCCGGTCTCGACGGCCTGTCGATGGTCAAGGCGGTGCGCGCCGCCGGCGTGCGCACGCCGGCGATCTTCCTCACCTCCGTCGGCGGCATCGACGACCGCGTCGAGGGGCTCGAGGCCGGCGGGGACGACTATCTGGTCAAGCCCTTCGCCTTTTCCGAACTCCTCGCTCGCATCAACGCGCTTGGCCGGCGGCCGGCGGCGCAGGAGCAGAAAACCGTCCTACGGGTCGCCGACCTCGAAATGGACCTGATCATGCGCCGCGTCACGAGGCGGGGCCAGCCAATCGACCTGCAGCCGCGGGAGTTCAGCTTGCTGGAAGTGCTGATGCGCGGCGAAGGCCGCGTCATCACCCGCACCATGCTTCTGGAGCGGGTCTGGGATTTTCATTTCGATCCCAGGACCAGCGTCGTCGAGACCCATATCAGCCGGCTGCGGGCCAAGGTCGACAAGCCCTTCGAAACCCAACTCATCCACACCGTCCGCAACACCGGCTACAGCCTGCACGCGCCATGACCGGAACCTGGTCCCGCCTGCTGCGCAGCACGCCATTCCGGCTTGCCCTGACCTTCGCCTTCCTGTTCGTGCTGGCCTTCGTCCTGTCTGGCGCCATCGTCTACCAGATGATGAGCGCCGATCTTGCCGAGCGGCTCGACGACACCATCAAGGAAACCTACGCGGTCGTCGCCGCGACCTATGCCGAGAACGATCTCAAGGAGCTGGTTGAGACCGTCGGCAGCCACTCCCTGCGCAGCCTCAAGAAGGAGCAGCTGTTTTCGTTGACCGACGCAACGGGCAATCGCCTGGCCGGCAACTTCACCGCGGCAGGGCTTCCCGACGGCTTCTCGATGTTCGACACCGAAATGCCCGGCGTGCCGCCCGGCGCCGAGTACCGCGCCTATTCCGGCCCGGTCGGCGGCAACACGCTGACCGTCGCCTTCAGCCTTTCCGAGACGGAGGAGCTGGAGAGGATCGTGCTGATGAGCTTTGGCTGGGGAACCCTGATCATCACCGGGCTGGCGGTCGCCGGCGGCGCCCTGCTCGCCTCGCGCGTCCAGCGCCGTCTCGACGGCATCGCCGCCACCATGGTGGATGTCTCGCATGGACGGCTGGACACCCGCATTCCGCTGACCGGCAAGGGCGACGACATCGACATCGTCTCCAGCCAGGTCAATGCCGCGCTCGACCGCCTGTCGGCGCTGGTCGAAGGCATGAAACAGGTCAGCGCCAACATCGCCCACGATCTGAAGACGCCGCTCAACCGGTTGCAGATGATCCTCGACACCGCGTCGGAAAAGAACCTGTCGGGCCGGAAAATCGCCGCTGAACTGGCGGAGGCGCATGCCGAGA
Source organism: Mesorhizobium sp. M7A.F.Ca.AU.001.01.1.1 (assembly GCF_004022735.1). Lineage (NCBI taxonomy): Bacteria > Pseudomonadati > Pseudomonadota > Alphaproteobacteria > Hyphomicrobiales > Phyllobacteriaceae > Mesorhizobium > Mesorhizobium sp. M7A.F.Ca.AU.001.01.1.1. Next base: position 3,996 of record NZ_RZPF01000146.1, on the reverse strand, counting down.
GCCTGCAGATCAACGAGACCTTCGATGCCCTGCTGCGCATCGCGCAGATCGAGGCCGGCGCCCGCCGGGCGCGGTTCACCGATGTCGATCTGGGCGAGGTGCTGCAAACCATCGCCGAGATCTATGCCGATGTTGCCGAGGACGACGGAAAGTCGCTGTCGTTGGCGCAACCACAGGAAACGACGGACCGGATCCATGGCGATCGCGAGCTGCTGACGCAGATGTTCGCCAATCTGGTCGAGAACGCGTTGCGCCATTGTCCATCGGGCACGACGATAAAGCTGTCGGTGGCGCGCCAGGACGAACGCGTCGTTGCGGGCGTCGCCGACAACGGTCCCGGCATTCCGGCGGCAGAGCGCGAGAAAGTGTTCCAGCGGCTCTACCGGCTGGACCACAGCCGCTCGACATCAGGCAGCGGCCTCGGGCTCAGCCTTGTCCGGGCCATCGCCGATCTGCACGGCGCATCGATCACGCTCGAGGATTGCCGACCGGGACTTGCGGTGGTGGTGCGTTTTCCGCTGGCTACGGATTAGCCGGCGAAACGGCTGGTGCTGTTCAAGCCCAGCTTGGGTTGAGAGGTCCCCTCACCTATCTATCCGCGTCGACAGGATGATCGACGACAGCGTCCGCTCGACTCCATCCATGGCGCCGATCTGATCGAGCAGCATGTCGAGGTCGCGGATTGATGGCGCATCGACGATGACGATCATGTCGAAATTGCCGCTGACCGAATGCAGCGTCCTGACCGTCGCCAAACCGCGCAGGCCGCGCACCACCTTGTCGGCAAGCTTGGGCGTCACGGTGAGCAGCACATGCGCCCGCACCAGCCCCTGCTCATAATCCGGCGCCAGCCGCACGCCGTAGCCTGATATGATGCCGCGCTGCTCCAGCCGTTCGATCCGGCTCTGCACGGTTGTCCGCGAGACGCCAAGCCGCCGCGCCAGCTCGGCGGTCGAGGCGCGCGCATTCTCGCGCAGCAGCGAAAGCAGGGTCTGTTCGGCATCGCTGAGCATTTCGACGATTCTTCTCGGCGGACTGACCAATCAATGGGTTCGTTTCGTACAGAACCACGCTTCCTTTCGACGGGCAAGCTGCGAATCTGTGCTCACAACCAGTGAGGGATTTGTCATGAAGAAAATTGTCGTTGTCGGCGCCGGCAAGATCGGCTCGACCATTGCCGAGATGCTCGCCGCCACGGGAGATTATCAGGTCACGCTCGTCGACCGCTCGGCAGCACAGCTCGCAGCGGCCGAAGTCCCGGCCACGGTTGCGACGCTGGAGCTCGACATCGAAGCGTCCGGCACGCTTGAAGCCGCACTCGCCGGCAAATTCGCGGTGCTCAGCGCCGCTCCCTTCCATCTGACCACCCGCATCGCCGAGGCGGCGGCCAGTGCCGGCGTGCACTATCTCGACCTGACCGAGGACGTCGTCTCGACCCGCCGCGTCAAGGAATTGGCGCGTTCGGGCAGAAGCGCCTTCATTCCGCAATGCGGCCTGGCGCCGGGCTTCATCTCGATCGTCGCCAACGATCTCGCCAGCCGGTTCGATTCGCTGGAAAGCGTGCGCATGCGCGTCGGCGCCCTGCCGCAATACCCGTCCAACGCGCTGAACTACAATCTCACCTGGAGCACCGACGGCGTCATCAACGAATATTGCGAGCCCTGCGAGGCGATCGTCGAAGGCGAGCTGGTCGAGGTGCCGCCGCTGGAAGAGCGCGAGGAGTTCTCGCTCGACGGCGTCACCTACGAGGCATTCAACACCTCCGGCGGCCTCGGCACACTGGCCGAGACGCTGAAGGGCAAGGTGCGCACGCTCAACTACCGCACCATTCGCTACCCCGGCCACGCCGCGATCATGAAGGCGCTGCTCAACGACCTCGGCCTGCGCCATCGCCGCGACGTGCTGAAGGACATTTTTGAAAGCGCCCTGCCGGCGACATTGCAGGACGTCGTCATCGTCTTCGTCACCGTCTCCGGCCGCAAGAACGGCCGCCTGCTGCAGGAGACCTACGCCAACAAGGTCTATTCCCAGCGTATCGGCCAGGTGGTGCGCAGCGCCATCCAGATCACCACGGCGTCCGGCATCTGCGCCGTGCTCGACATGCTGGCCGACGGCAGCCTGCCGGCGACCGGCTTCATCAAGCAGGAAGACATCGCGCTGGACGCGTTTCTAGCCAACCGTTTTGGCCGCGCCTATGCCCAGCACGAAATGGTGAGTCGGCTGGCGGGGTGAAGCGGCGTGTCTCTCTTGTGGAGAGGCGGGCGGGACAGTGCCCCCCCTCTGCCCTGCCGGGCATCTCCCCCTCTAGGGGGGAGATCGGCTGTCATCTTAGATTTCGCCAATTTTTGAAAGTTTTGGAAGAGGCAGGTTGCCCGAAACTGCCAATCTCCCCCCTTGAGGGGAGATGTCCGGCAGAACAGAGGGGGGCGCTGTCCCGCCGGCATCACCGCTTTTGCGCCATCGCGAATTAAATATGCAGCGCGTGTCCCAGCGCCTTCAGCGCTGCTTCCTGGAATCCCTCGCCCTGCGTCGGATGCGCGTGGATGGTGCCGGCGATGTCCTCCAGCCGCGCGCCCATCTCCAGCGCCAGCCCGAACGCCGCCGCCAGTTCCGACACACCCTGCCCGACCGCCTGGATGCCGAGCACCAGATGGTTGTCGGCGCGGGCCAAGACGCGGACAAAGCCGTCCTCGCCCAGCTTCGTCATCGCCCGGCCGTTGGCCGCGAACGGGAACATGCCGATCTTGATCTCGCCGCCGAGCGCCTTGGCTTCTTCCGGCGAAAGACCAGCGGTCACCAGTTCGGGATCGGTGAAGCAAACGGCGGGTATCGAACGCTTGTCCCAGCTGCGCTTGTGGCCGGCAACGATCTCGGCGACCATCTCGCCCTGCGCCATCGCCCGGTGCGCCAGCATCGGCTCGCCGGTGACGTCGCCAATGGCGAAGATGCCGCGCATCGAGGTGCGGCACTGGTCGTCGATGCGGATGAATTTGCCGGCCATGTCGAGGTCGATCTGCTCGAGCCCCCAGCCTTCGGTCACCGGCTTGCGCCCGACCGTGACCAGGATTTTTTCGGCGGCGACCTTGGCGCTCTTGCCGTCCGAGGTCTCGACCAGCAACGCGTCACCCTTGGTTGAAAGCCCCTTGGCCTTGGCGCCCAGCATCACCTCGACGCCGAGCGCGGTGAGCCGCTTGACCACCGGCCGGGTCAGCTCGGCATCATACTGCGCCAGCACGCGCGGCAAGGCCTCGATCACGGTCACCTCAGCGCCCATCTTGGCAAATGCCATGCCCAGTTCCAGCCCAATATAGCCGCCACCGACGACCGCGAGATTTTTCGGCACGTCGCTGAGTGCCAGTGCCTCGGTTGACGAAATCACCCGACCGCCAAACGGCAGGAACGGCAGCTCCACCGGCGCCGAGCCGGAGGCGATGACGATCGTTTCGGCCCGGATCACCTGCACGCCCGTCTCGGTCTCGACCGCGACCGTCTTGCCGTCGCGAAAGCTCGCCCAGCCATGCACGGTTTTCACGCCTGCCTTCTTGAGCAGGCCGGCGACGCCACTGTTGAGCCGGCTGACGATGCCGTCCTTCCAGGCGACGGTCCGGGCAAGATCGAGCGTCGGCGCGGTGACCGAAATGCCGAGCGGGCTCTTGCCGCCCGCCATGTGCGACACCTTCTCGAACTCCTCCGCCGCATGGATCAGCGCCTTGGACGGGATGCAGCCGACATTGAGGCAGGTGCCGCCCGGCTTGCCGGCCTCGACGATCACCGTATCGACGCCGAGCTGTCCGGCCCGGATGGCGCAGACATAGCCGCCCGGCCCGGCGCCGATGACGAGCAGCTTGCAGGAGATTTCTTTCATGATGGCACGCTCTTTCTGGTGGCGAAGGCCCCCTCATCCGGCCGCTTCGCGGCCACCTTCTCCCCGGTGGGGAGAAGAGGCGAGCACAGACGCCGGCGACCTCCTCTCCCCTCGGGGAGAGGTCGGATTGC
>NZ_RZPF01000145.1:0-10850 GCF_004022735.1 Mesorhizobium sp. M7A.F.Ca.AU.001.01.1.1 | reverse complement strand
TTCATGATCTGCCGGTGCAGGCTGGTGCTGGCGGCAAGCTGCCAGGCCGCGTCGTCGAAATGCTTCTCGCTCGGTGAGCGGCTGGCGACGATCAGGTTGGCGGTGAAATCGACCACGACGACGGGGTTGGGCACAAGCGCTGCGATCCTGCCTGCAAGCGAAGGCATCGAGCTTTCGGCCAGGGCCTGCTGCAGCAGCGACGTGTGTGCCTGGAGCGCCTGCTGGAGCCGTTCCGATGCACGCTTCTCCTCGCGCAGCTTGTGCTGTTTCTCGACAGCGATTTCACCGAGATGGACGATCATCCCGATGAAGGCGAGATCGTCGGCGCTGACGTCCATGATCTCTCGCGAGATGACGCTGAGCACCATCGGCCTTCCGGCCTCGTCGACGCAACTCATCGGCATTACCAGAACGCTGCGGTAGTCGCGTTCGAAAGCCTCTATGCGATAGCCAGGAAACTCCTCCGAGACCCGGGCATCCCTGATATAGACGGCCTCGTTGCGTTGCAGGGCGACGATCGACGGACTGGTGGCGAGTTCCCAGCGGTCGGGGAGCGACCGCTGGATCAAGGTCGGGTCATGGCGAACGATCACGTAAGCATGGCCATGCGGTGCGTCGATGCTCATGATCGACCCCATCGTCCATCCGGCATGCCGGCAGGCGGCCAACACCAGATCACGCAACACCGTGCTGAGATCGCCGCCTGAGTTGATCAGGCTGGCGGCGTCGCGTAACGACAGGATTTGCGACTGATGGTTCACTGGTGCGACTGTTCCGGCTGACCGATCTGTTCCTGTTGGCACTGCGAGCGCCGATATAAGCAATTCGCGGCCGAGTGAAGCTACACGTCTTCCGAGAGCGAGACATCCGGTTTTTCCTCGGAAGCAGAGGAAGACGCGTGGTGCGCGCCTTCCTAGCCTGGCCCTTTCGAGTTTGGGCAGGAAGGACCGTTGGCGCGAATGGAAATCAGGAAAGTCTGCACCTTCATCGACGAGGTTCTGATCGAGGGCGGCAAGGTCGCTGGTAAACCGGTCACATCGATCGTCGTCGCCGCCGTGTTGAAGAACCCGTGGATGGGACGGGGCTTCGTCGAAAACCTTCGCCCCGAGATCATCGACATCGCTCCCAGGCTCGGCGCCGAACTTACGCAGCGGCTGACCGCCTTGATGCCGCCGGCCGAGATCGAATCCTACGGCAAGGCCGCGGCCGTCGGTATCAATGGCGAAATCGAACACGCCTCGGCGCTGATCCACACGCTGCGCTTTGGCAATCTGTTCCGCGATGCCGTCGGCGGCTCCACCTATCTCGAATTCTGCAACACCAGAAACGCCGCGGGGGCGTTGTTGTCACTGCCAATGATGCACAAGAGCGAGAACGGGAGGCGCTCGCATTTCATCACCGCGAACTTCCAGATCGCCGATGCACCGGGTGCCGATGAAGTGCTGGTTGCCATTGGTGCAGCCAACGGCGGACGCGTTCACGCCAGGATTGCCGACAGGTTCCAGGATATAGCGGAAATGGACGCGGAAAACGGCTCCTCCTGATAATCGGAGTCGTGTCAGGTCGTAAACCGGCCAGCCTTTGTCCTGTCTTTCAAGCGCGCCATTGCGGGACATTGGCTGCGAAAGGCCTTCTACAAAGCGGGGTGGCTCCTGGGAAGGGGGACCTTGTTTCGTGCAAGGAGCCGACCTATTCTAGGCTCCGTCGCGAAAAACAACTGCCTGACCATTGTCACCTTCGTCAGGCAGGTGAGTACACGTCAACTGTGCACAGCACGGTTCGGCCAGCGTCTCCGAGAGCAACCGCCCGACGAGAAGTCGGGCTCATGGCAACCGTCATTCCGACGGATGCATTGGAGCGCTAAAAATGCGAAATCATATTGCAATCATTGGTGCGGGCCTTGGTGGCCTCACGCTTGCCCGCGTTCTTCATGTCCATGGCGTTTCAGCCACGGTCTATGAAGCCGACGCCTCCTCTGCATCGAGAGCGCAGGGGGGACTTCTCGACATTCACGCATACAACGGTCAGCTCGCCCTCAAATCCGCAGGTCTGTTTGACTCGTTTCTTCAGCTCGTCCGTCCTGGCGAAGATGCAAAACGGATTGTCGACAAGGACTGTCATATCTTGTTCGACAGGCCGGGCAGCCACAGCGGCGAGCGTCCTGAAGTGGACCGGGGCGAGCTTCGCAAGATGCTCATCGATTCGATCCCGGCCGATATGATCCATTGGGACCATAAGGTCACGTCCGTGGCAGCTACCGAGGACAATCGCCATGAGATCACCTTCATGGACGGCTCAAAGGTGACCTGCGACCTTGTCATTGGGGCCGATGGCGCGTGGTCGAAGGTCCGTCCACTGCTTTCTGATTCAAAGCCGGCCTACACGGGAACGTGTTTCGTCGAGACATTCCTTTTCGATGGCGACACGCGCCACAAGGCGAGCGCAGAGGCGATCGGCAGCGGCACGCTGATGGCCGTTGCGCCCGGCAAAGGTATCCTGGCGCATCGCAATGCCGACGGAAGTCTGCATGTCTACGTCGCCTTGAACAAACCGGAAGACTGGATCGCTTCGATCGATTTCAGTGACGCTGAAGCTGGGTTGGCTCATATCGCCGGGCAATTCGAAGGATGGGCTCCGCAGCTGACTGCCCTCATCACGGACTGCGACACCGATCCAGTGCTTCGACCGATCTATGCGCTCCCGGTTAGTCATCGCTGGAGCCGGGTGCCAGGCGCAACTTTACTCGGCGATGCCGCGCATCTGATGTCCCCATTCTCTGGCGAAGGCGCGAACCTCGCCATGCTTGATGGCGCGGAGCTTGCCCAGGCGCTCCTTGCCTATCCTGATGAGATCGAAGCCGCACTCACTGTCTACGAAAAGAGACTCTTCCCACGAAGCGGCAAGGTGGCCCAAGAAACCGAGCAGAACCTAAAGCGGTTTTTTGACGACACCGCACCGCAAAGCGTGGTCGATCTGTTCAGTGCGATGCAGGCATCGGCGAAGTAATCGCACTGGGGCGTGACTCGTTGAAGTCCCCGACAACACGACCGGTCGGAGGCCCAGGAGCACATCTGGGCTCCGCGGTGATACCGGCGGAATCTGGAAGGAGGTCCAATGCGAAGCGGGCTCGATCTAAGCGGTATCCGGCGCAACCGCTACCCCGTTGTTCAGAGATATCGCACAGGGGATACAGCCTGAGTCACCTGATCTTCGGCCCTGCCGCCCGCCAGTTCCGAGAATAGCCGGGCGCTTGTGGGTCCAAGGGTAAATCCCTGATGGCCGTGACCAAAATTGCACCAGAGGCCGGGGATTTTGGGAACGGCGCCAACTACCGGAAGCATGTCTGGCATGCATGGCCGCCAACCTGCCCAGGGCTCAGGCTCGACGGCTTCACCGAAATCGATCACCTCGCGCGCCATACGTTCGGCTCGGGCCAGTTGCCAAGGCGTCTTGGTCGACGCGAAGCGGGCAATCTCGGCGCCCGTGGTCAGTCGAAGCCCTTGACTCATGGGGCAATAGAGGGCCGCGGCGGCAACATCGAACAACGGCCTGCCTGGAAGGCGATCGGCTTTGTAGTGCCTGTGGTAGCCCCGCTTGCGTATCATGGGCATGGAAACGCCCAACGGCCTGAGGAGGGATGGCGACCAGGCACCGAGCGCAATGACGATGTTTTCAGTGGCCAGGCGTCGCCCGTTCCGCAAGTGGACGTGCCAGCCGGAAGCAGGCTGCGTCAGTGACCGCACTTCTTCTTCCAGCAGGGTGCCGCCGCGGCGGCGAAAAAGCGCTGCATACGTCGCGACGAGCCCGCCCGGATCAACACAACTTCTGCTTTGTTGCCAATGCACGGCACCCGCGAAATCCCTCTTCAGGCAGGGCTCCTCACCTCTCAACGCCTGATTGGTCAAGATGCGCGACTGAACACCAAAGTCCTTTCTGTAGCGTTCCGCCTGCGCGGCGTCCGTATCGAGCTCACGGGCCTCGCGATGCATCTGGATGTAGCCGCGTCTGACGAACAAGTGTTCTGCGCCGGCTCCGGCAATCAGCTTGTCGTGGTCCGCGGCGCAGTGGCCAATCAACTGCCTATAGATATGGGAAATTGTCCGATATCTTATCGGGGCAGAGTTGAGATAGTAGAGCGCGAGTGGCAGTGCCGCGGAGGGCAGAGCCGCCAGCTGGTACCTGACGTCGTTGCCCAACCCGAGTGCCAGACGCAGTACATCAAGCGCGGCCCGCGGAAATGCATAGGGCTCCATCACTTCGAGCTGGACAATCCCGGCGTTTCCGTAGCTTGCCTCCCTGCCCGGTTGCCGACGGTCAATGATGATGACCTCATGCCCGCCTTCTTGCAGGGCAAGTGCTGTCGTCACACCGACGATGCCGGCGCCGAGGATCGCAAACTCACTCATCGGCAAGTCAAACGCTACAGTCCTGCGCGATGACAGCTATTTCAATCAGCGCGTCGATGACCAACTCGCTAACCACAGTGACACGGACCGGCAGCGGATGGTGACTGAAGAAAGCGCGATACACCTGGTTGAAGGCGGAGAAATCGTCCTTGCGCACCAGGTAGCAGGTACAGGAGAGGATATCGCGTCGCGATAATCCACTAGTGCCAAGGGTGGCCTCGATCCGCCGCAGAACGTTTTGGGTTTGCTGCACAATGTCGCCGGAGATTTTTCCAGTGTCATCGAAGCCGAGTTCGCCCGAGAGGTAGACTGTATCGCCGGCACGGCGAAGGTTTGAGAACGGCAGTGTGGAAGCGGTCATGACAGGTCCTTGGAAGGATCGGCGCGGCGGCGCTCTTTTGGGTTCGCTAGCGAGCAAACAGGTTCTGCCGTCGCAGGACGTTAATACAGGATGGAGCCCGCTCCGAGGCGAGCAGGCTTCCAGTTCCAGCGGCAATCAACGAGAGGTCGTCTCCGCGCCCTTATCCATGGAGAAACTGAGCTGGCTGTAGATCGCTCTGTCCTTGTCGAAATAGCGCGCCCATTCACGGTCCCCGAATGAGAAATGCCACCATTCGCCGTCAAATGGCGCAAAGCCGGCGCGAAGCATGCAGAACCTGAGCGTCTGTCGATTGCGCCAGTGCTCTCTCTTGATGAATGGCGAAAAGACGTAGGTGTCCGGGCAATCCTCGCCCAGTTCAGTGCCCATAGCGAGCGCCTGACCGTTCGATTGAATGATCCGGACGTCGACCGCGCCGCCGGTCGGGTGCCCTGCTACCTCCGGTACGGCCGAGAAACGGTGAGCCGCCTCCTTCAGCGCTTCACCAGACAGGGAGGGAGTTCTTTGCTGCACGTGCTGGATCTGATCCTGGAATTGCTGGCGCTGCACATCGAGATGCCGATAGCCACAGACAACCTCCAGGTCGTAATCTTGTGCGATTTCGCGGAGCGCGCGTTGCGCCACATCCAGCATCGGAACCACACGCGACCGGACGAAGATCTGGTCTCCCGTGTGTACTTTCATCGTACTGTCTACGGCGAGGACTTTGCCTGAGAACTCGGGGCCGATCGCAATCAGGGGCTCGTCATTGTCCTCCACCGGCACTGCGGCCAATTCCGTGTATGTCAGGAAATGCCGCTCAAGGGCAGCATAGCAGGCGTCCTGCGTGTTCATGTAATTTTGCTCCTCGCAATTCTAGATCAAGGGATGGTGACAGGCGGCTTGCTGTCCGCTGGCGATAGTCATCAGGGGCGGCAATAATTGGCGGCACAGGTCAGTGGCGCGTGGACAGCGTGCTGCGAATGAACAGCCGGGCGGGATATCATAGCCACTGGGGACTTCACCCGAAAGCCGGGCGACCTTGCGTCGTTGCTTGGGGTCGGGCTCGTATGTGCTGTCGAACAGGGCCTGCGTGTAGGGGTGGCAAGGCTTGGCGTTGCTCGCCATCACCTCGACCACACGGCCCAGATACATGACAAGGACGCGATGGCAGAAATAGCTGACCAGTCCGAGGTCGTGGGAAATGAAGAGATAGGTAAGGTTCAACTCGCCACGCAGTTGGTCCAACAGCGCGATGATCTGCGCCTGTACCGAGACGTCCAGAGACGCTGTCGGCTCATCAAGCACAACAAGGGACGGCTTGAGCGCGAGAGCACGGGCAATGCCGACCCGCTGTTTCTGTCCGCCTGACAACTGGTGGGGATAGCTGTTGGCGACAGCACCACTGAGGCCAACCATATCCAGCAGCGAGGTCACGGTTGCCTCCGCCGAATCTGGCTTCACGCCCTGGATGCGGAAAGGCTCAAGCAACGCATCTCTTATCGAAAAACGAGGATCGATCGCCGAATATGGATCCTGGAACACCAGTTGCATGTGACGGCGCAACCGCCGCAAATTCCCCGCCGACAGCTGGGCGATGTCTTGCCCGTCGAAACGGACCTCTCCCGCGCTGGCCTCGATCAGCCGAAGCACCAGGCGGGCCAAGGTGGATTTGCCACATCCCGATTCACCGACGACCCCGACGATCTCGCCGCGTTGAATTTCGAAGGAGACATCGCTGACGGCGCGGAAGACGCGCGGCTTTCGAAACAGGGCCGTGTTCGTAAACCGGCAGCTGAGGTCCTTCACGGATAGAAGCTTGCTCATGCTGCTGTCACCAGATGGCAGGCGGTACCATGGCCTTCGCAATCACCGTGCAGTTTGGGAATTTCGGTCTGGCAGCGGACGACAGCAACCGGACAACGCGGACGAAAACGGCAGCCAGTCGGATAAGCCGCGGCGTTCGGTACCGTTCCTGGGATGGCGCTAAGGCTACCTCGCACCATGCCGAGGCGAGGAATGCAGCGGATCAGGGCTTTTGTGTAGGGATGGCGAGGATTTTCAAAGATCCGCTCCACCGCACCGGACTCAACTATCCGCCCGCAATACATGACAGCCACCCGATCGCAAGCGTGTGCCACGATGCCCATGTCGTGCGTTATGAGGATCAGCGCCAATCCGCGCTGCTTTACGAGATCCACGAGGATCTTGATGATTTGCGCCTGCACGGTGACGTCGAGCGCGGTGGTCGGTTCATCCGCAATCAGAAGCTGCGGCTCGCCGGCTAGCGCCATTGCGATGACAATGCGCTGCTTCATGCCGCCGGAGAGCTGAAAGGGATAGAGATCGTAGACGACAGCGGGATTGGGTATCTGCATGTCCGTCATGAGAGCCAGACTTCGTGCGCGGGCGGCCTTACGGTCGACCTTAAGATGAAGGCGCGATGACTGGTCGATCTGGGGGCCGACCCGTATCATCGGATCGAGCGACGTCATCGGGTTCTGCGTTATCAACGCAATCTTTCCGCCACGCAGCCGGCGCATGCGCTTTTCCGGCAGGCCCACCAGATCGATGCCGTCAAACGCCATGCGACCTGAGCTGATCCTCGCACCGATGCGTGGCAACAGGCCCATGATCGCTGTCGCCGACAGCGACTTGCCAGACCCCGACTCGCCGACCACGCCGAGAATCTCGCCACGATCGATACCGAAGGTGACATCATCGACAGGCGAGAAGGCGCCGAAACCGATCTGCAGTCGTTCCACAGCAAGAAGCATTTTCATGCGCCCTTTGGTTTGGATCGGACATTGAGCGCCCCAATCAGAGCGTCGCCAAACAGGTTCAGGAAGATGACCGTCATGGCCACGGCAAATCCCGGAAACAGAATCACCCATGGGGCGATGAAGAGCTGCGCCGTCCCGGAACTCATCATGGCGCCCCAACTCGGCGTTGGCGGCTGCGCGCCCAGGCCAAAGAAGCCGAAAGTGGCTTCGAGGATGATGGCATCGCCCGTGGCAAGGATGGCGGCGACCAGCACGGGAGCAAGCACATTGGGCAGAAGGTGGGAAAACAGGATACGAAAGTGCGTGGCGCCGAGATTTCGGGTGGCTTCGATATAGGTTTCGCCGGTGAGCGAGATCACCTGGGTGCGCGTCAGCCGGGTGAATTGTGCAAGGTAGGCAATCGCCACCGCGCAGACGACGCCGCCGAGTCCCGGCCCGACGACGGCGACCAGCATCAAGGCTATCAGTATCTCCGGAAACGACCAGGTAAGATCGACTGCCACCATCACGATCCGGTCCAGGGCTCCACCGAAATATCCACACGCGGCACCGAGGAATAATCCCAGGAGCAGCGACAGGCCAATCGCCGTGGAACTGACGGTGAGCGAAGTGCGAGCGCCGAAGATCACACGCGACAGCACGTCGCGGCCCAACTCATCGGTCCCCAGCAGATGGCTCGTCGATGGCTGCTGGTTCATGATGGAGAGGTTCTGCTGGGAATCGCCATAGGGCGCCAACCATGGGGCGAGAAGCGCCGCGCTAATCAAAAGCAGCAGATAAACGCCCGCGACACACCCTTTTGGCGTGGCAAATGCGGACACAAACGCGGTGTATCGTTTGCGGGTCACGACTGGGATCTCCGCTGGCGAGGGTCAATGAAGGCTTGAGCGACGTCGCCCATGAGGGTGCCCAGGATGACAGCCATCGCAAGCATCAGCAGACAGCCTTGAACCAGCGGATAGTCACGCTGGTTCAGCGCGCGGATCAGCAGGCTGCCCAAACCGGGGCGAGCGAATACATATTCGGTCGTCACGGCGCCGCCGATGATCCAGCCAATACGCAGCCCCAGAATGGTCACGACAGGCAGCATGGCATGGCGCAGAACATGCCGGATCTGGATACGCCACGGAGACAGCCCTTTGGCGTACAGCAGGGTTACGAAGTCCTGGCTGGCCGTCTCGACCATCGCGATCCTGGTGATGCGCGCCACCAGGGCAATGCCACCAAGGCTGGTGGCAAGGACCGGCAGGATCAACGAAGTCCAGGACCGCACGCCGGAAACGGGAACCCAGCCAAGCCAGACAGCGAAGACAAGGATCAGGAGCAGGCCAAGCAGAAAACTTGGCAGGGTCGCACCAAGCAAGCTCAATGCGCCTATCGCCTCGTCGATCCGCGTGCCTTGATAGCTGGCAGCGAGCGCACCGGCGACAATCCCGACCAATGAAGAAAGGACAAGCGCCGCCACGCCGAGCTGGAGGCTGTATGGCAGGTTTTGCAAGATGAGATCGCGCACCGGCCGAGCTTGAAGGATCGAGGTGCCAAGATCACCTTGCAGAAGGTGGAACATCCACAGCAGATATTGCTCGATCAGGCTGCGATCCAAGCCGTATTTGACAACCAGTTGCGCGCGCTGAGCCGGCGAAGAGCCGGCCCGCACCAGATTGTTGATGGGATCGCCCGGGACGAAGTGGACGACCATAAAGACAAGAGCCGAGACAACCACAAAAATGGGCAGGAGCAACAGCGTCCGCTTCAGGAGATATGCGGCCATGGACCAGGTCGCCTACCCGACCGCTTTCAGGTCGAGAACCGTCTGCTGCATGATCTCCGCCCCACGGATGGCTTCGGGAACCGACAGCATGTCGCTGTTGTAGGCTATATTCTGCGCGGCCTCGTGGATGGGTATGAAGACGAACTGGCTAAGGATATATTCATGCAGTTTTTTGAAATTAGCGACACGCTCGTCCCAGGTCTTGGACTTGTGCATTGCGATTTCGTTGAGCTCCTCTGAGCGCGGATCGTCCCACATCGATACGTTTGGGAAGGGAATGCGTTTTGCGCTGAACTCCCAATCGAGTTCGTCCGCATTGTTCCAATCGTAGTGATTGACGACAAACTGGTGTTCGCCCTTTTTGAGTTGATCATCCAGCGAGGCTTTATCGAACACAGCGATATCGACCGCCATGCCAACCGCCTTGAGCTGAGCCTGCACAATTTCGGCAATCCGCTTGTATTCGGTCTCGCCTCTCGTCCAGAGGCTGACCGCCAGCGGTGCCCCGGCCTTGTGACGGACGCCATCGTCGTCGCGAACCCATCCGGCCTCGTCGAGCAGATGGTTGGCTTTTTCCGCATCGTAGTGGATCTCAAAATCCTTGCCGACCCGCGATTCCGCGAGCGAGGCGATAAGAAATTGGTGCGACTCTGTTCCGATGCCGTTGTAGACGCCTTGGAGGATGGCAGCTTGATCAACAGCCAGGGCTGTCGCCTGACGAATCTTGATGTCGGTGAACGGCTCCTTGCGAACGTTGAACTTGATTGTGGTGACGCCGATGCCGGGCAGGGTCCGGAACTTGATGCTCTTTTCAGCCTGCAACTGAGGGAGAAATTCGGTAGGCAGGCCAAGCAGCATGCCAACCCCGCCGGTCTTCAGTTCCAGGAAGGCTGTCGAAGCATCCGGAATCTCGCGCAGTGTCAGACGCTTGATGCTTGGCGGCCCCTGATTTTCGGAGAGCGGATTGGGCCAGGCATAATCGTCATTGCTGACTAGCACGGTTTCCTGGCTGATGACGAAGCTCTCAAGCTTGAAAGGCCCGGTTCCCACAGCTTCCGTCACGCCGTAGCCGTCACTCACTGCGTCATAGGACTTCGGGCTCGGGATTCCCATGAACACGTTCGCCAAATAATAGATGAGATTTGGCTCTGGCCGCTTCATGATGAACCGGAACGCATGGTCATCGATGATCTCGACGTGGTCGATGGCGTCGACCATGAACTGATTCTCGGTGCCCGCGTATTTCGAGATCCACCACGGGATCGTGTGCGCGTTGAAGGGCTCGCCATCGTGGAACTTGACGCCCTGACGCAATGTGAAGCTCCAGCTCATCCCGTCCGGGGAATTTTCCCAAGATTGCGCGAGATGCGGATGGTAGGACTGATCGGCATCCATCTCGATCAGCCTGTCGTAGATCAAATAGGCTCCAAGATTGAGATAGGTGCCGCGGATCGGGTCGTAGTTGGGGCAGCCATTGCTGCTGCTGCCAAGCACCAGCACAAGCTCGTCCTGCGAGGCATGCGCAGGAGGAG
>NZ_RZPF01000144.1:0-10875 GCF_004022735.1 Mesorhizobium sp. M7A.F.Ca.AU.001.01.1.1 | reverse complement strand
CCCTGGAGCCAACTGCGCGAATGGATGGCGAGGTTGCCGGCGAGCGCCTGGATATGCCTGATATGCCGCTTGCAGAAACGGACGGTCGTGGCCCGGAAGAAGTCCTCCCGTGCGGCGAACAGCGTGTCGGCGGCGTCGCTGTTCTCATGCCAGGCGATGATCGCCACGGCCTTGTCACCCTCGACAAGCGCGTGCGCGCGGCCCTCCTTCAAATTCATCATAAGGTTGTCGTAGGCGATCTTGCTGTCCTTGCCGGCAGCGACGTATTCGTCCGACATTCGCTTGGACAGACCGCGAAAGACATCCTCCAGATCCCCAAGCGTTGCTGCGCGTGCTCTCATTTCACCTCCTGCAGCCCCAACGGGCAGTTTGCCCCAGGGTTGAGGGGTGGCCAAGCAAATTAAATCCGCCGGCGGGCCAATGTGCGCAAAGTGATTCCACTTGGCGATGCAGGCGGCGACGCGACGGGGGGTGCCCAGAACGGACCAGGAGGGGATGGTGCCCAGAGGCGGATTCGAACCACCGACACGCGGATTTTCAGTCCGCTGCTCTACCAACTGAGCTATCTGGGCCTGTTCCGGCAAACGAAAACTCGCAGGCCGGAATTCATCGAGGCGCCGTGGGGCGCCCCTTGAAAGCGCGTGGGTTATAGCACGGGAATTCGGCCTGTCCAGCGCCTAGGTGGCGATTTCAGGCAGGAAAAGCGATGCCGTGCGGCGCCCGGGTTTCCATGCCGCTTGCGGGCCGGAATCGCGCACGGCATGGCACTATCTGGCCTTCTTCACCCTGGTCGGCGTCGTTATTGCAGGCTGAAACGCCGTGACATGTCTTTTAGCCGGCGGTCGAGGCGCAGCAATGCTCGCGGCACTGGGCGCCCGCAAGTCGCCATCGCCTATCTGGCGCCGGTCACGCCGCGCCGAAAATCGGAAGGCGACATGCCGGCGAGCTTGCGGAACGACTTGTTGAAGGCGCTGAGCGAGCCGAAACCCGAATCCATGGCGACACGCAGCACATTGGCGTCCTGATGCATCAAAAGCGCCTGCGCATAGCTCAGCCGCAACAGGTTCACATACTCATTGAGCGTCATGCCGGTGGATTTCTTGAACAGGCTCATGGCGTATTTGGGATGGATGTCGGCGGCCGCGGCGATGTTCACGCAATCGATGTCATAGAGGAAGTTTTCGGCGATGAAATCGCACATGCGTCCGACATTCCGCGACGATTGCTGGTCAAAGGGGCTGCCTGTTTCTTGGTCGGTCGGAGTTGCGGATACCAGCCGATAGGGCTCGAACCGCACTCGCTCCAGCCGCAGCAGCAATTCGTTGACGGCATGTTCGGCCTTGGCCTGGTCGCCGGACCGGGCGTAGCGGTTCCAGCGCTCGAAATTATGGTTGTCGGACTGGTCGGTGGCCGATGTCACCAGTGTTGCGCCCGTCATCAGCCGGTGCCTTATGTCCGTGGGCAGGTGCAGCCGGAAGAAATGCACCAGCGGCAGATGCGCTCCGGCATAGATGGCGTCGTCGGACAAATCGTCCATCTGGTGCGGCAGGCCACCCCAGAACAGGCACATCTCGCCGGCCGAAAGCGAAATCTCGTGGTCGTTCATGCGGTAATGCACGCTGCCGCGCACGATGAAATTAACCTCGACCTGGGCGTGCCAATGCGGCTTGAGCATCACCAACGGATTGGTGTGAAACATCTGCAGGAGCAGCGGCAGGCCTTCCACGCTGCTGGCCCCAGGCTGGTAGAACGGCCGTTCAGGCATCTTACTTTCCGCCAATTTCATATTCCCTTTGACGGCGACAGGCCTTGCCCGGTGCATAGTCTAGCCACGCTCACAGTGAGAGAGCAAATGAAATGGGAGGATTTCAATGCGCATCACAATGACCTGCGCCGCGCTCGCGCTTGCCCTGGGCTCAGCCCCGGCCTTCGCGCAATCCGGCGAAATCACCATCTGGAGCTGGAATGTCGCGGCTTCATCGCTGAAAGCGACCATTGCCGGCTTCAACAAGCAATTTCCCGACGTCAAGGTCACGGTCCAGGATCTCGGCAACCAGCCGACTTACGACAAGTCGATCGCCGGCTGCGCCGCCGGCGGCGTCGGGCTGCCTGATGTCGTCACCATCGAGAACGGCGAGGCCGAGAATTACTGGAGCCAGTTCCCCGACTGCTTCGTCGACCTGCATACGCTCGGTTACACAGCCGACGACCAGAAAAAATTCCCCGATTTCAAGCGCACCGAGTTGGAAGTGGGCGACAAGGCCTACGCGATGCCGTGGGATTCCGGCCCGGTGGCCGCCTTTTATCGCCGCGACTTCTACGAAAAGGCCGGCGTCGATCCGGCTTCGATCAAGACCTGGGACGATTTCATCGCCGCCGGCAAGAAAATCCAGGCCGCCAATCCTGGCGTCTCGATGACCAATGCCGATTTCAATGGCGACTCGGAATTCTTCCGCATGATCTCCAACGAACAGGGCTGCGCCTATTTCTCCGAGGACGGACAATCGATCACGGTCAACCAGCCCAAATGCATCGATGCCATGACCAAGGTCAAGGAGATGAAGGACGCCGGCATCATCTCGTCGGCCGACTGGGGCACCAAGATCACCAACAACACCGCCGGCACCGTCGCCACCCAGATCTATGGCGGCTGGTATGAGGGCACCATTCGCACCGAATCTGCCGGCGAAAACGGCAAATGGGGCGTCTATCTGATGCCGAGCCTCACCGCCGACGGGCCGCGCGCCGCCAATCTCGGCGGGTCCTCGCTGGCCATCACCTCGGCTTCCAAGAACAAGGAGGCTGCCTACGCCTATCTGAAATACACGCTCGGAACCAATGAAGGCCAGATCACGATGCTGAAGGAGTTCGGCCTGGTACCGTCCCTGGTCTCGGCACTCGACGATCCCTATGTCGCACAAGGCCTGTCTTACTGGGGCGGCCAGGCGGTATGGAAGGACATTCTCGGCACCTTGCCGAAGGTTGTTCCGAGCCGCGGCACGCAGTTCCAGAGCGACGCCGAAATCATCGTCCGCGCCGTGCAGACCAAGTATCTGGCCGGCGGCTATCCTGACGCCAAGGCGGCGCTCGACGATGCCGCAAGCCAGATCGCGGCGGCGACCGGACTGCCCGTCAAATCTTGATCACCGCTTCTCCTTCTCCCCTTGTGGGAGAAGGTGGATCGGCGCGATAGCGCCGAGACGGATGACGGGTGCTCCAGCGGAGTGAGACGTTTGCGTTCTCTGGAACACCCCCTCATCCGTCGCCTTCGGCGACACCTTCTCCCACAAGGGGAGAAGGGAAGACCCAGGCGACGGCGTGAAACAACAAGCGGTAGAAGGAGGAGCAAGATGCGCAATCGTAACGCCACGGCCTATCGCTTCCTCACGCCCTATCTGCTGATCTTCGCGATCTTCTGGGTGTGGCCGATCATCAGCTCCTTCATGATCTCCTTCCAGGCAACGCGCACCGTGCCGTGGCGGTTCGCGCCGAGCTTCAACTGGGGCCGGTTGATCGGCGATCCGGCCTTCTTCAACGCCCTGAAGAACACGCTGCTCATCCTGGTCATCCAGGTGCCGGTGATGATCTCGCTGGCGCTCGTCATGGCGGTGCTTTTGAACTCGCCGCTCTTGAAGGCGCGTGGCCTCTACCGCTTCGCCTTCTTCGCCCCGGTCGTGGTCGGCGAGGTTGCCTATTCGGCGGTGTTCCGGCTGATGTTCAACCTCGATTTCGGCATCATCAACAAGCTCCTGAACAGCGTCGGCCTGCCCAAGATCGACTGGTTCTCCAACGTCACGCCGGCGATGGCGCTGATCATGATCGCGGTGACCTGGCGCTGGGCCGGTTACAACGCCATCATCCTGCTCGCCGGCATGCAGTCCATTCCCGAAGACGTCTACGAGGCGGCGACGCTCGACCGCGTCAGCAAGCTCAAGCAGTTCTTCTACATCACCCTGCCGCTGCTGAAGCCGGTCATCGTGTTCTGTCTCGTGCTGTCGATCATCGGCACCATGCAGCTGTTCACCGAGCCCTTCCTGATCACCGAGCGCGGCGGGCCGGGCGGCGGCACGGAGACGCTTGGCCTGCTGCTTTACCGCCAGGGCTTTCGGTCGCTCAACTTCGGCTACGCCTCGGCCGTCGCCTACACCATGGCCGGGCTGGCGATCGCCATCACGCTGGCGCAGCTGTGGCTGACGAGGGAACCGAAATGAGTTCGCGCTCCTCCGCCAGGCTGGGACGCAGCATCGCTCTGCATCTGTTCCTGACGCCGCTGGCGCTGATCTGGCTGTTTCCGCTGTGGATGATGGTGGTGTTCTCGACCATGCCCGACAACGGCATCTTCAGCCCCGGCATCGAGCTTTTGCCGCACGGCAATTTCATCGACAATTTCAACAATCTGCAGCGTGACACGAACTTCGTCGGCGCCATCGGCATTTCGGTCTCGGTGGCGGTGACCTACACCATCCTGTCGGTGCTGCTGACGTCGATGGCCGGCTGGGCGCTGGCCCGATACCAGTTCTTCGGCAAGGGCGCGGTCGTCGCCATCATACTGGGCACCATAACGCTGCCCTATGCGGTCGTGCTGATCCCGCAGTTCATCATGGTGGCGCGCGACTTCAAGCTCGCCAACACCTGGGTGGCGCTGATCGTTCCGCCGCTGTTCAATTCGCTCGGCGTGCTGTTCATGCGGCAGAGTTTTTCGATGATGCCGGACGACCTCTTCGATGCGGCGCGCGTCGAGGGCGTGAAGGAGTGGCGCATCTTCCTCTTTGTCGCGCTGCCTTTGGCGCGGCCGATGCTGGCCGCACTCGCCATCATCCTGTTCCTCGCCTCCTGGAACAATTATCTGTGGCCGCTTTTGATCAACAGCCAGCCTGGTTCGATGACGGCGCCGGTGGCGCTCGGCACGCTGATCGGCCTCACCAAGGTGTCATGGGGCGGCATCATGGCGGGCGCTGTAATGCTGACGGTGCCGATGCTGGTCGTCTTCGTGCTGCTGCAGCGCCATTTCATCGCCGGCATTGCCGCCGGCGCGGTCAAGTAAGGGGCAGCATGGCAACGGTCACGCTCACCAATGTCGTCAAGCGCTTCGGCGTCTTCGAGGTCGTCCATGGCGCCAGCATGGACATCAAGGACGGCGAGTTCGTCGTCTTCGTCGGCCCCTCCGGCTGCGGAAAATCGACGCTGCTCAGGATGATCGCCGGGCTCGAGGACATCAGCGGCGGCGAAATCGCCATCGGCGGCAAGGTGGTCAATGATGTCGAGGCGGCCGACCGCGGCATCGCCATGGTGTTCCAGTCCTACGCGCTGTATCCGCATATGAGCGTCGAACAGAACCTCTCTTTCGGCCTGCGCATGACCGGCAATCCAAAAGCCGACACCGAACGGCGGGTGAAGCGGGCGTCCGAGATCCTGCGCATCAGCGAATTGATGGACAGGCGCCCGAAAAAACTCTCAGGCGGCCAGCGCCAGCGCGTCGCCATCGGCCGCGCCATCGTACGCGAACCGCAGGTGTTTCTGTTCGATGAGCCGCTCTCCAATCTCGACGCCGAATTGCGCGTCCAGATGCGCGTCGAGATCTCCCGGCTCCATAAGGAACTGGGCACGACAATGATCTATGTCACCCACGACCAGACCGAGGCGATGACGCTCGCCGACAGGATCGTCGTGATGCGCGCCGGCCATATCGAGCAGATCGGCCGGCCACTCGATCTCTACGACAACCCCGACAATCAGTTCGTCGCCGGCTTTGTCGGCTCGCCGAAGATGAATTTCATCAAAGGCCGGGTTGTCGGGCACGATGCACCTGGCGTCGTGGTCGAACTGGCGGGCCAGGAGAAGACCCGCATCACGCTACCGCTGACTGGCACTGCGCCCGAAATAGGCAGCCCAAAAATCGGCAGCAAGGTCATTGTCGGTGTGCGGCCCGAACATTTCGGCAATGCCGGAGAAGGCGACGCCGACCTTGTGGTTGCCATCGACGTGATCGAGCACCTGGGCGGCACAAGTTTCCTCTATGCCAGAACGGCCAACGGTGACGACGTGGTGATCCAGCGCGACGCGGCAAAGGTCCCCGACACGTCCGAGATCACCGTTTCCATCCGCAAATCCTACCTGTTCGACGAAAAAGGACTGCGGCTGCGCTGACCGCCAGCCCTTTCCAGCCTTCAAGGAGAATGACAATGACCGCAACCACGCCCATTCGCTGGGGCATTCTCGGCCCGGGCAGCATCGCCCAGTCCTTTGCCGGTGGCGTGGCCGCTTCGGACACCGGCAAGCTGGTCGCCATCGGCGCACGCAATCCCGCCAAGCCGGGGCTTGCCGAGCGTTTTCCCGGTGCCCGTATCCTCGACGGCTACGACGCGCTGCTCGCCGACCCCGACATCGACGCCGTCTACATTTCGATACCGCATCCAGGCCATGCGCAATGGGCGATCAAGGCGGCCGAGGCCGGAAAGCATGTGCTGTGCGAAAAGCCGCTGGCGCTGACCGCCTTCGAGGCCGACGCCATGATGCATGCTGCGCGCAAGGCCGGCACATTCCTCGGCGAAGCCTTCATGTACCGGTTGCACCCGCAGACCAAGAAGCTGGTGGAGCTGATCAGGTCCGGCGTCATCGGCGAGATCAGGATGATCAAGTCGAGCTTCGGTTTCGCCATGCCGGGCTTCATGCCGCAGCACCGGCTCTATGCCAACGATCTCGCCGGCGGCGGTATTCTCGATGTCGGCGGCTATCCCGTCTCGATGGTCCGGCTGATTGCCGGTGCGGCCGTCGGAAAGCCCTTCAGCGAGCCAGACAAGGTGGTCGGCACCGCCCATCTGGGCCAGTCCGGCGTCGACGAATGGGCCTCCGCGCTGCTGCATTTCCCCGGCGGCATTGTCGCCGAAGTCTCCTGCAGCATCTCGCTCAACCAGGACAATGTGCTGCGCATCCTGGGCACAAGGGGCCGCATCGAAGTGCCGGACTTCTGGTTCGCCGGCGGCAACCGCGATGTCGGTCTCGGCCGGATAGACGTCATCGCCTCCGATGGTACGCGCCAGACCATCAGCGTCGACGAGAAGCGCCATGTCTATTCCTTCGAGGTCGACGCAGCCGGCGAGGCGATCCGCGCCGGCGGCCAAGAATTCGCCTGGCCGGGCATGGCGTGGGCGGAAAGCCTCGGCACCTTGCGTGTGCTGGACAAATGGCGGACGGCAGCCGGCCTCGAATACGGGATCGAGAAGGCCGAGCAGCGCACCAACACCATCTCCGGCCGGCCGCTACGGTCCGGCGGCACGGCGGTCGCCAAGCGCACCATTCCTGGCCTGTCGAAACCGGCATCGGTGGTGGCGCTCGGCTTCGAGGATTTCCGTACGTTTTCCTCAGGTTCGATCCTGCTCGATGCCTTTTTCGAGGCCGGCGGCAATCTCTTCGATACCGGCTATGTCTATGGCGGCGGCTATACCGAGAAGCTGCTTGGCGAATGGTTGAAAAACCGTGGCGTGCGCGCGCAATCGGTGGTCATCGCCAAGGGCGCGCACTCGCCGCTGTGCTATCCTGATGTGATCGGCAAGCAGCTCGACCAGACGCTCGAACGCCTGCAGACCGATCATGTCGATGTCTACTTCATGCACCGCGACAATCCGGATGTGCCGGTCGGCGAATTCGTCGATGCGATGGATCGCGAGGTCAAGGCCGGCCGCATCCGCGGCCCGTTCGGCGGTTCGAACTGGACGATGGAACGCATGGATGAGGCAATTGCCTACGCCGAACGCACCGGCAAGCAAAAGCCCGGTGCGCTGTCCAACAATTTCTCGCTGGCCGAAATGCTGGAGCCGATCTGGGCTGGCTGCGTCACGTCCTCCACGGATGCGTGGAAGGCCTGGCTGACATCCAGGAAGATGCCGAATTTCGCCTGGTCGAGCCAAGGGCGCGGCTTCTTCACCGATCGGGCGGGTCGCGACAAGCAAGACAATGAGGAGCTGGTGCGGGTCTGGTACTCCGAGCGGAATTTCGGCCGCCGCGACCGGGCGATCGAACTTGCCGCGAGACTGGGCAAGAGCCCGATCCATATTGCGCTGGCCTATGTGCTCGCTCAGCCCTTCCCCTCCATCCCGCTGATCGGGCCACGCACGCTGGATGAACTGGACGACAGCCTGCGCGCTCTCGACATCACGCTTTCGCAAGCCGATCTCGAATGGCTGGACGGCGGCAGCCTGCGCGCTGCCTAGTTGGCTGCCTGTTTAACCGTGGCGGCGTCAGGTCTCGTCATCGAACGCCCTGACGCCGCGCCTGGCCGGAGTCCGCAAATTCGCGTACATGCCTGTGGTGCGGAATTGGCTCGGTGTGATGCCGTAGCAGCGGCGGAAGACCTTTGAAAAATAGTTCGCTTCCTCGAAGCCGCACAGGATGGCGACCTCCTTCACCGGCAAAAAATCCGCTTTGGTCAGCAGCTTCGCCGCGCGTTGCAGGCGCTGCTGCAGCACGAACTCGGCCGGAGGCAGGCCTTCGCTCTCGGCGAAACAGCGTGAGAAATGGGCTCGGCTGAGGCCGCTGATCTGGACCAGGTCCGCCACCGGCAGCGGCTTGTCGAGATTGGCGTTGATGTGATCGATGACCGGCTGCATGGCGCTTAGTTTTTCGGCGAAGGCATGGGAACCGAAGACATCGTCATAGAGCGCCATCGCAGCCTCGTAGGCTATCGCGGAAGCAGCACCCGGCGAAGCGGCGCCTTTGATCAGGCGCAGGCTGCAATCGGCAAGATGATCGATTGTCGCCGGCTGCAGCCGAAATACAGGACCCGAGACGCTGAGGATCGACTTGTGGATGCGCAGCGCTTCCTCGCCGTTCATCGAAATCCAGAAATATTCCCAGCGCTCATCTCCAGCCAGCCAGTAACGGTGGTTGTGCGGCACCAGCACCAGCAATGTGTCGTTCTTCTGCAAGCGGTAGTTGCGGTTTTCGTAGCGCAGCCGGCCAGTCCCGCTGATCGTGTGCTGGAGCACGGTGAACGGTGTCTGACCGCGCTTGCGGCCGTCCCAGTCGTAGATTTCGTCCTCGCGCACTTCGTAGCCCGTGCTCGTCGGCATGGCGTGCAGGCGCTGGCGGCCGCGCGGCAGCGAGATCGTGCGCATGGACTGTCCGTGTTCTATCAAATCATGCAGCACAAAATTACCCCTGAAAGCATAATCCTTCTCTGGTCGCGCTCGCGAATAAGCGCATAATCCCCATCGAAAAGCGAGAGAGATCCGCAGTCAAGGAGCGGACAGGGAGGTTGGCGAGCCGGATTCCGGCTTGTCCTGCATACATGTCGCGGCATGTGGCTAGAGCCTCCCATTGTCATTCCTTGCCTGCAATTCGAAATGGAATGAGGTGCGGCTGATGAGTTTCAAAATCGCTATCATCGGTGCCGGCAGCGTCGGCTTCACCAAGAAATTGTTCACCGACATCCTGTGCGTGCCCGAATTCAAGGACATCGAATTCGCGCTGACCGACGTCAGCGAGCACAATCTTCAGATGATCAAGGCGATCCTCGACAGGATCGTCCAGGCAAACAGGTTGCCGACCACGGTGACGGCGACCACCGACCGCCGCAAGGCGCTCGAAGGCGCTCGCTACGTCATCAGCTGCGTGCGGGTCGGCGGCCTCGAAGCCTACGCCGACGATATCCGCATTCCCTTGAAATACGGCATCGACCAGTGCGTCGGCGATACGATCTGTGCCGGCGGCATTCTCTATGGCCAGCGCAACATTCCGGTGATCCTGGATTTCTGCAAGGACATACGCGAGGTCGCCGAGACGAACGTCAAATTCCTGAACTACGCCAACCCGATGGCGATGAACACCTGGGCGGCGATCGAATACGGCAAGGTCGACACTGTCGGGCTCTGTCACGGCGTCCAGCACGGCGCCGAGCAGATCGCCGAGGTGCTTGGCGCGAAGTCCACGCAGGAGCTCGACTATGTCTGTTCCGGCATCAACCACCAGACCTGGTTCATCGATCTGCGCCTCAACGGCCGCCCCATTGGCAAGGATGAACTGGTGGCCGCTTTCGAGGCGCATCCGGTCTATTCCAGGCAGGAGAAGCTGCGCATCGACGTCCTGAAGCGCTTCGGCGTCTATTCGACCGAAAGCAACGGTCATCTTTCCGAATATCTGCCCTGGTACCGCAAACGTCCCGACGAGATCACGCGCTGGATCGATATGTCCGACTGGATTCACGGCGAGACCGGCGGCTATCTCCGCTACTCCACCGAAACCCGCAACTGGTTCGAGACGGAATATCCGCAGTTCCTCGAAGCGGCGTCCAAGCCGATCGACCGCGAGAAACGCTCCAACGAGCATGCCAGCCACATATTGGAGGCGCTGGAGACCAACCGCGTCTATCGCGGCCACTTCAACGTCAAGAACAATGGGGTGATCACCAACCTGCCGCACGATGCCATCATCGAGTCGCCGGGCTTCGTCGACCGTTTCGGCATCAACATGGCCGCCGGCATCACGTTGCCGGAGGCTTGCGCCGCCACCTGCATCGCTTCGATCAACGTCCAGCGCATGTCGGTGCATGCCGCGATATCGGGCGACATCGATCTTCTGAAGCTCGCCGTGCTGCATGACCCGTTGGTCGGCGCGGTTTCGACGCCGGAGGAGGTCTGGCAGATGGTCGACGAAATGGTCGTCGCCCAGGCAGCCTGGCTGCCGCAATACGCCCATGCGGTTCCGGCCGCCAGGGAGCGGCTGTCGACATCCAAGGTGAAGACCCGCGAGTGGGCGGGCGCCGCACGGCGCAGCATTCGCTCGATCGAGGAATTGCGCGCCGAAAAAGCCGCGCTGAAGCAAGCCGGCTGAAACGGGCCGGCTGAAACGGGCCGGCTGGAAATTCATGCGGTGATGGTG
>NZ_RZPF01000143.1:0-10906 GCF_004022735.1 Mesorhizobium sp. M7A.F.Ca.AU.001.01.1.1 | reverse complement strand
GACCGGCCTCGCCCACACCATCGCAGCCCATGTCTCCGCTGAGTCAGTCCATCGCGGCCTGCTAGAAGCGCTCGGCCTGCCGCCGCTGCTCGGCCTCGGCATGCGGCTGGGCGAAGGCTCCGGCGCCTGCCTCGCCGTCAACATCGTCCGCTCGGCGCTGGAGTGCCATGCCCGCATGGCGAGTTTTGCCGAGGCTGGCGTTTCGGAGAAGTAATTATTCATTCCCCGTATCGGCCGACAAAGATGCCGTTGTCACGACAAAGGAGGCATCTTACCGTAACGGCGATTCTCAAATAGATTTTTGTGGATGAAGAAATTTCATCCTGCCGCAGCTGCGGTGTTATCGCCGGGGCGGTCGCTGTTGTGTTCCGTCACAGCAGCTATTCAAGTCATGGCCCGATCGACACCGGCATTTTCGTTGTCTTCCTGGTCTTCTTCTGGTGGCCCATCAGCGATTTCTCCGGGGGAAAAGACGGAATTGGCGCCAGCGATGCTGCAGCCGGGGAAAAGAGCCTTGCTTTTCGATTCGGCCGGTTTCTGAGCCGCATTTTTCAACTCGGCTAAATCGCCACAAGATCCGGATAGCGCGTTTGAAGAATCACGGTCGGACAGCCTTGCCCGAGATGCGCCAAACGCGTCTCGCTTTCAGGGTCTTTCCACCAACTCTTCTAGGAATTTGGTGGGTGCGCACAGGATTGAACTGTGGACCCGCTGATTAAGAGTCAGCTGCTCTACCAACTGAGCTACGCACCCACTCGGCCGGCAAAAACCGGCGTTGGCGGGCATATAGCCGCCACCATCGGTCCTGTCCAGCCCTGCCGGAATCATTTCCCGACAAATCGACCGAGCATGCGTTCGATCAAACGAACAGCTTGCCCTCCGCCACCTTGATTGCGTTGCCGCCGATGCGCGCCGAGGCCAGTTTTCCGCCTTGCACGGTCAGTTCGAGGCGGATGCGCGATGGCCGGCCCATCTCCAGCCCCTGCTCGATCCACAGCTGTGAAATGCCATCGGTCGGCGCGTCGAAATGCATGATGGCGCCGGCAAAGGCGGCTGCCGCCGAGCCGGTCGCCGGATCCTCATAGGAAGGCGTGCCAGGCACGATCATGCGCACATGGAAGGCGCTTTCGTGGTTCACCGTCTCGCGGCAGTAGACATAGGGGCTGGCGAAGGCCCATTCGCTCTTGCGCGGCGCCAGTTCCGACCAGGCCTGGTTGTCCAGCCGGATGCGACCCGCCGCCTCGAGATTGGCAACCGGGATGGTGACATAGGGCACGCCCGCCGACCAGAACGCGACGCGGTGATTCTCGAAGCCGATCTCATGCGGCGTCAACCCAAGCGCGGCACCGATCGCCTCCGGATCGGCATCGAGCTTCAGCGGCTCCGGCAGCTTGGCCAGGTCGAACTCGGCAAAAGTGTTGCCGTCATGCTTGCTGACGGCGCACCGCACCGGACCGATGTTTTCCTCCAGCACGAAGATGCCGGCGCCGCCCTCTTCCGCCAGTTCGGCCAGCGCGATCGCGGCGCCGACCGTCGGATGGCCGGCGAACGGCATTTCATAGTCGGGCGTGAAGATGCGGATGCGGTTTTTGTGCTTGGGATTGGCCGGCGGCAGGACGAACACCGATTCGGACAGGTTGAATTCGCGCGCGATGGCCTGCATCGCGGCCGTGTCCAATCCCTTGCTGTCGAGCACGACGGCCAAAGGATTGCCGGCCAGTCGCTCGGTCGTAAACACATCGTAAAGCAAGTAATTCCGGGTTTTCATTCCTGCCTCAATCCCAACATGGGCGAAATTTAATTTGATATTTGAACCGGTAAGCCTGATCTGTGCACAGATAGGGACATTGCGCATTATAGGGGTCCAGCGTGGACCAGATTGTCAATCTGCCAAAGACGGAATCGGATTCCGCCATCGAGACGGCGCTTGGGCTCGACCAGACAGGCCGGCGCAGATCGCGCCGTCGTGGGTGGCTCTATGCGTTGCTGGCGCTGATCGTGCTCGCCGCCGCGCTTGGCCTCTATCAATGGTATGCGGGCTCGCCGGCCAGGATTGACTACACCACAGTGCCTGCCGCCAAGGCCGACCTCACCGTCGCGGTGTCGGCGACCGGCACGTTGCAGCCACTCACCCAGGTCGATATTTCAAGCGAACTGTCCGGCATCATCCGCTCGGTCTCGGCCGAGGAGAACCAGCAGGTCAAGAAGGGTGACGTGCTGGCGACACTCGACACGGTGAAACTCGAAGTCCAGATCGAGCGCGCCGAAGCTTCGGCCAAGGCCGCCGCCGCCAATGTCGAGGACGCCACGGTTACGCTGGCCGAAAACGAGAAGGCGCTGGTGCGCGCCGCCGAACTGACCAGGCGCGGCATGGCGACCGACCAGTCGCTTGAAGCGGCAACCGCCACGCGCGACCGTTCCAAGGCAGCTCTCGACAGTGCGCAGGCCAACCTCGCCATCGCCCAGGCCGACCTCAAGGCGCAGCAGACCGACCTTGCCAAGAGCACAATCTATGCGCCGATCGACGGCATCGTTTTGACGCGCTCGGTCGATCCCGGCCAGACGGTCGCCTCCTCGCTGCAGGCGCCGGTGCTGTTCATCATCGCCGCCGATCTCAGGAACATGGAACTGGTGGCGGCGGTCGACGAGGCCGACATCGGTGCGGTCAAATCCGGCCAGCATGCCCGCTTCACCGTCGATGCCTTCCCCGAGCGGCCGTTCGATGCCGAGATCCGCGACATCTCCTATGCCTCGGTCACCACCGACGGCGTCGTCACCTACAATGCGCGGCTCGAGGTCGACAACAACGAGCTGCTGCTGCGGCCCGGCATGACCGCCACCGTTTCGGTCGTCACCAAGCAGGCCAAGGACGTGCTCACCGTGCCGGCCACCGCCTTCCGCTTTCGCCCGGTCCAGCAGGCCGCACGCGGCTGGAGCCTCAGCGACCTGTTCACCGGCCGCATGGGCCGCCCCGGCGGCAACCGCCAGCGCCAGGCCGCCACAGTGCCCACCGACGGCTCGCGCACGCTCTATGTGCTGGAGAACGGGCGTCCGCACCCGGTCAACGTCAAGATCGGCTCGACCGACGGCGAACTGACCGAGATCATTTCTGGCCTCGACGAAGGCGCACAGGTCATCACCGCGTCGCAGCAGCGGAGCTGATACCGTGGCTGCCGGTGCTGCCCTCATCACCTTCGACAAGGTCTGGAAGAGCTATGGCCAGGGCGAGGCCAAGGTGCATGCGCTGGCCGGCGTCGATCTTGCCATCCGGCGTGGCGAATTCGTCGCCATCATGGGGCCGTCCGGCTCCGGCAAGTCGACGGCGATGAACATCATCGGCTGCCTCGACACGCCGACGGCCGGAACCTATTCCTTCATGAGCATCGACGCCGGCCGCCTCGACCGCAACCGCCGCGCCATGCTGCGCAACCTCTATGTCGGCTTCGTCTTCCAGGGTTACAATCTGCTGGCCCGCACCACGGCGGCCGAAAATGTCGAACTGCCGCTGATCTATCGCGGCGTGGCCGCCCGCGAGCGCCGCGACCTTGCCATGCAGGCCCTGGCGGAGGTCGGCCTTGTCGGCCGCGAGCACCACACGCCGGCCGAACTGTCCGGCGGCCAGCAGCAGCGCGTGGCGATCGCGCGCGCCATCGTCACGCGCCCGACGCTGCTCGTCGCCGACGAGCCGACCGGCAACCTCGACACCGCCCGCACGCACGAGATCATGGAGTTGCTGACGCGGCTCAACAAGGAGCTTGGCCTGACCATCGCCATGGTCACCCACGAGGCCGACGTCGCCGACTATGCCGAACGCACCATCCGCTTCCTCGACGGCCACGTCGCCTCCGATTCCAGGAAGCTGGAGATCGCACAACCATGATCTGGGAAACCGTCCGCCTGTCGCTGCGCTCGATCCGCCGCAACGTGCTGCGCTCGTTCCTGACCTTGCTCGGCATCGTCATCGGCGTTGCCGCCGTCATTGCCATGCTCACCATCGGGTCGGGCACCACGCAGAAGGTCAAGGCCGACATCTCCAAGCTCGGCAGCAATCTGCTGGTCGTCCGCTCCGGTCGCCCGGCCGGTCCCGGTGGCCCGGGCGGGCTCGACCAGGTGGTGCGTCCGCTGGCCGAAAAGGAGCTGGCGGCGCTGGTTGCGCATCTGACTGGCGCCCGCGCCATTTCGCCGGCTTCGCAAAAGCAGGTCCGGGTCATCTTCGGCACCGAGAGCCTGACCTCGGGCGTCACCGGCACCGACAGCGCCTATCTCGATGCGCGCGACTGGAAACTGGTGTCGGGCCGCCCGTTCAGCGATTCCGAAACCCGCTCGGGCACAGGCGTGTGCCTGATCGGCGAGACGGTGCGCCAACAATTCTTCGGCGCTGGCGATCCCGAGGGCGAGATCATCCGCGTCAACCGCAGATCATCGGCCTGCTCGAGCCCAAGGGCTATACCGGCTTCGGTCAGGATCAGGACAATGTCGTGCTGATGCCGCTGCACGCCTACCAGCGCCGCATCGCCGGCAACCGCGACATCGACAACATCTACATCGCCGCCGATGACCGCACGCCGACCAGCGAGTTGCAGCCGCGCGTCGAGGACATTCTGCGCGACGCCAGACGCATCACGCCCGATCGTGAAAGCGATTTCGCCATCCGCGACATGACCCAGATCGCCGACGCCATGGCCAGCGCCACCACCACCATGACCGGCATGCTGGGCGCCGTCGCCGGCGTCAGCCTGCTGGTCGGCGGCATCGGCATCATGAACATCATGCTGGTGTCGGTCACCGAACGCACCCGCGAGATCGGCATCAGGCTCGCCATCGGCGCGCATGAAAAGCACATCCTCATCCAGTTCCTGGTCGAGGCGACGGTGCTGTCGCTGCTCGGCGGCATTATCGGCATCCTGATCGGGCTGGCGCTGGCCGGCCTCGCCGCGGTGACGCTGACCATCCCGTTTGCGCCGAGCCCGGCGGTGATCCTGCTCGCCGTCGGCTTTTCCGCCCTGATCGGCATGGTGTTCGGCTTCTTCCCGGCGCTGCGCGGCGCCAGGCTCGACCCGATCGACGCACTTAGGCACGAATAGGGCAACCGGCCGAAACGCGGCCGGCGCTCAGACCGGTTTTGCACAGCCTTAGACGTTTCCACCCTACCCGCCACTGTCGCCGCGCCGTTCATGATGCTAGGGCAATTCACGCTTGGGTGGAGGAATAGCCAATGAGCAAGAAGGCACGACTGATCCTGACGATGGTCGTCATCGAGGCCTTCCTTGCAGGCATCTGGTGGTATCTCGCCCGCTTCGGCATGGCCAATCCCGATCGCGTCACAGCCGATTTTCAGGCAGTCGTCGGCCAGACCATGGGAATGGCGATGGGCGGTTTGCTCGGCATCGGCTTCATCCTGTTCCTCGTCGCCGCCCGCAACGATCGCAACGCGGCACAGAACAAGACGCGCCCTTAACTCCCGTTTGCGAAATGCCACTCGATCAGCGGCTTCATGTGCGGTGACAGGCCGACCGGCAGGTCGGCGGCATGGCGGATGATCACTGGCCCGTCGATCTCCGGCTCGGTTTCGGTGGCGACGAAGGCTGAGATGCGCTGGGCGATCTCGTCGGCGGGCGCCGCCGCGTGGTAGCGGCGGAAGATCACCGTGCCGCTGTTGGTCGACATGGCGTGGTAGCGTTTGCCGCGTTCCGCGGCTGACAGGTCAAGACCGGTTTCCTCGCGCACTTCGCGGATCATGTTGAAATCGACATCGACCAGGCCATCGCGAAAATCGACCGGCTCGAATGAGCCGGCGGCAAAATAGACGCGGCCGGCGTTGACCGTGTGCGGACCCATGCGGATCGCCACCAGCGCATTGTCGGCAGCCACCAGCATGGCATGGGCATAGGCATGCTCGGCGCCCGAATTCTCGCGCCGCTTCCGCCACAGCATGAAAGTCGAATAGTTGACCGCATGGCAGCGGCCGGCGAGACGGTTGTCGCGGTAGGCAAGCTGCGACAGCAGCACCACCATGCCGTCGAACAGCGCCGGATTGGCAGCGATTTCGTGCTGCCAGTTCTCGGCGATCGCCTCTGCATTGTCCCTTGCGAACGGGTGCGGACCGGGATCGAGCCGGACGTCGATGGCGTCGACCGGCAGGATGACGTTGCGTGGCAGGTCGAAACTCATGCGTCAGGTCATGTCCAGCGTGATCGCCACCGGGCAATGGTCCGACGCCTTCGGCCGGTCCCAGCCGGCACGCGGAAAGCGGTCGACCTCCTGCCCCGGCGGAAAAATGGTGCGCCAGGGCTGGCCGTTGCGGATGATGTCGGGAACAGCCGTCGCGTTGCTGGCGGCGAGCCCCTTCGACAGCAGGATGTAGTCGAGCTGGCACAGATGCCGCTCTTCCGGTCCGCGCGTGTGGTAGAAACTCCAGCGGTTCATCTCCGGCCGCCGCTCGACGACGTTTTCGCAGAAGCCGCCGGCCGTCAGCACGTTGATGCAGGACAGGGCTTCGTCGACCACCTCGAAGCGATAGCCGTCGATCGCATCGCCGGCCACCTTCACACGCTGGCGGTAATCGTTCATGTCGCCGCAGATTGCCCAGCGTTTGTCGGCGGCATAGTCCTTGCCGAAGCGCTCCTCGATGATGCGCCGCACGGCCTGCGCCTCCGCGATGCGCACCGGCATCGTCGCCTCGCGCCCGTCGAGCCCGTTGCGCGGCGAACCCATCGACTTGAAATGCACGAGATAGAGCGTCAGCGGCACGCCGCCCACGGTGACGTCGATCTCCAGGCAGTCGCGCCGGAAAATGCGCTCATTGGCCTGATTGCCCAGTGCCTCGAGTTCCGGCGTGTGCAGCCCGAACTGCTCGTAGGTGACATAGGCGTGGCTGGTCATGCGCACGAATTCGATCGGCTGGCCCTGGGCGGTCTCATTGCGCATCATCACGGCAACGTCGATGCCGCGTGAATCATTGCCCGATGTGGTGTATTTCTGCCGGTAGCCCTGCCCCACCATCTTGAACAGATAGCCATATTCGAAGGCCTTCAGCGCCTCGATGTTGTCGACCTCCTGCATGCAGATGATGTCGGCCCGGGTGGCAGCGATTGCCAGCGCCGTCAGCTGGCGCGTGTCGTCGGATTGGGCGATGGCGCGGGCCTGCTCCAGCATCCTGTATTCCGCCTCGCTCTGGATATCGAACAGCGCCAGCGTTCGATCCTCGTTGAGCTGGTTGCGATAGCCGGAATAATCGAACCTGTTCATCAGGTTCTCGACATTGAAGGTGGCAAGGCGCAGCGACATGCCATGACCTTTGCCCGCAAGTGCTTCGGAAAACAAGCGCGCAGGATCACCATCTGAGATCGATTGGTCTTGGGCGCGTTCGCGTCATGGTTGACGGAACCTTTCCGTTCATCCGCCGTTCAGATGCAAACATCCATTGTTGCCCCATTCCTCGGGTGGGCGTGGGGCCTGTAACTCTTGGAGAGTGCAATGAATTCGCTCTTTTCTTCCACGGTCAAATCGGGGCTGCTAGCCCTGGGTATCCTCTCCGGCGTCACGGCACCGTCCGCCGCCGGCCCGATCATGCAACCGGACCTGTCGATTCCCACCAGCACCGCGGCGCCGAATGTCACGCCGGTCCGCGACAGCTGGGCGGGCGGCAACAACAACCGTCAGTTCAACAACGACAATTGGAGATGGCGCCGGTCGGGCAATTGGGACGGCGGCCGTCGGCACTGGCACGGCGGCGGCGGTCACTGGAATGGTGGAGACAACTGGCGTTGGCGCCATGGTCGCCATCACTATCGCGGCGGCCGTTACTACGATGATGGCGCGAGTGCCGCGATCCTGGGCCTTGGCCTGGGGCTTGGCCTCGGCAGCATGTACAACAACTACGACTACTATGACCGGCCGGCGCCGCGCCGCTACTACCGCGCGGGACGGCTTTCGAGCGCCCATGTCCAATGGTGCTACAACCGCTACCGGTCGTACCGGGCCTACGACAACACGTTCCAGCCCTACAACGGCCCGCGCCAGCAGTGCTACTCACCCTATTGATGGGCTGGCCCTGTAGCTGAGCTGACCGACAGAATGAAAAAACGGCGCCA
Source organism: Mesorhizobium sp. M7A.F.Ca.AU.001.01.1.1 (assembly GCF_004022735.1). NCBI lineage: Bacteria > Pseudomonadati > Pseudomonadota > Alphaproteobacteria > Hyphomicrobiales > Phyllobacteriaceae > Mesorhizobium > Mesorhizobium sp. M7A.F.Ca.AU.001.01.1.1. Next base: position 2,813 of record NZ_RZPF01000143.1, on the reverse strand, counting down.
CGTGGCGCCGTTTCTTGTTCATGGAAGCTGCTATTTTCGAGCGCTTGTGGATTTCGCTCAGTTCTTCGCCTTGTCGACCAGCTTGTTTTTGGAAATCCACGGCATCATCGCGCGCAGCTTGGCGCCGACTTCCTCGATCTGGTGGCTGTCATTGTTGCGGCGGATGCCCTTGAAGCGGGACATGCCGGCGCGGTACTCCTGCATCCACTCCGAGGTGAATTTGCCGGTCTGGATGTCCTTCAGCACGCGCTTCATCTCGGCCTTGGTCTCGGCGGTGATGATGCGCGGACCCGAGACATATTCGCCCCATTCGGCGGTGTTCGAGATCGAGTAGTTCATGTTGGCGATGCCGCCTTCATAGATCAGGTCGACGATCAGCTTGACCTCGTGCAGGCACTCGAAATAGGCCATCTCAGGCGCGTAGCCGGCTTCCACCAGCGTCTCGAAACCGGCCCGGATCAGCTCGACCAGGCCGCCGCACAGCACGACCTGCTCGCCGAACAGATCGGTCTCGCATTCCTCGCGGAAATTGGTCTCGATGATACCCGAACGGCCGCCGCCGACGCCGCAGGCGTAGGACAGGGCCAGGTCGAGCGCATTGCCCGAGGCATCCTGGTTGACGGCGACCAGGCACGGCACGCCGCCGCCCTTCTGGTATTCGCCGCGCACCGTGTGGCCGGGGCCCTTCGGGGCAATCATGACGACGTCGACCGTCGACTTCGGCTCGATCAGGCCGAAATGCACGTTGAGGCCGTGCGCGAAGGCGATAGCGGCACCATCGCGGATGTTCGGGGCGATCTCGTTCTTGTAGATGTCGGCCTGCAGTTCGTCCGGCGTTGCCATCATCATCAGGTCGGCCCACTTGGCCGCGTCCGCCACGCTCATCACCTTGAGACCGTCGGCCTCGACCTTCTTGGCGGTTGCCGAGCCGGCCTTGAGGCCGATTGCGATCTCCTTGGCGCCGGAATCCTTGAGGTTGAGCGCATGCGCCCTGCCCTGGCTGCCATAGCCGATGATGGCGACCTTCTTGCCCTTGATCAGATTGAGATCGGCATCACGATCGTAATAGACGCGCATTTTGTCTTCCTTCCCGTTTATAAATCAGAGCATGATGCCGAAAAGTGTGAAGCGGTTTTCGGACGACATCATGCTCTATCTTCTTGATTTAGAGACGAATTCAGATTTCAGGTCGACTTGACCTGAAATCATCCGGCTCTAGGGCCTTGCGGCCGGTTGTTGCTCCATGAAGAGCGAGAAACTGCTGCGTCGCCCGCGCGGCATCGCCGCCGATCGCCGCCTCAGTCAATTCCAGCCGGTCGCCGAGCAGCAGACGGATCTGCACATCGCGGGCGACCAGCCCGAAAAAGGTGCGAAACGCCGTCTCGGCATCCGCGAAATCCAAAAGCCCGGTCCGTCGGCCGGCCTCGAGCACCGGCTTCAGCCGCTTGGCCAATGCGAAGCGGCCGTTCTCCAGCACCACGGCGCCGAGATTGTCCTTGCCGGAGCCCGCATGGCTGACCGCCACCCGATTGAGCGCGATCGACGTGTCGCTGGAAATCACCTTGAGCCAATCCGAGGCGAAGCGCTCGAGGCTCGCGGTCAGCGAGGCAAGATCGAGCCCCTTGCGGTCGACCGGTGCCACCCGCACTTTCGAGGCCTGCCATTGCACCGTCGCTGTCAGCAGCCCGTCGCGGTCGCCGAACCATTTGTAGAGCGTTTCCTTGGAACAGCTGGCGCGGCGCGCCACGGCGGTCATGGTCAGCTGGTCGCCCTCTTCGACCAGCAGCCGCAACGCCGCGTCGAGCACGGCCTTCTGCCGCTCTGTCAGCGCTTCGCTGGTGTCGATGTCAGGCACGATGTGCAACACGCTCTTCTCTCGAAAGGTCGGCATTCCCGATAGGCCGTACCGTACGTTACGGTTCGGCATATTGCGCGATCCGAGGCCGTGCGCAAGAGGACGAGAGCAAAATATCTGCAAAAATGGACAGGCGCTGGCGCGACAGGCTCGCTTAATCGCTGGCTGGCGGATGGCGCAACCGTCCAAGCAGTGCCGAGACCATGGTCAGCTCATCCGCCGACAGTTTGGCGCCAACCAGTTCGGCGATCGAGCGTCCGTACACAGCCCACATCTGGCGGCGTATGTCTCGCCCCTTGGCCGCGATGCGGATGGTCTGGCCACGGCCGTCATCGGCCACCGGCAGTTTCTCGACGAGCCCATCGGCCTCGAGCCGGGCCAGCAGGCGCGAAATGTTGTATTGGGCGAACAGCGTGCGCTCGATGAGCTGGAACGGCCGCAGCCCGCCCTCGCCCGCCTCGGCGAGTTCATGCAGCACGTCGTACCAGGCAAGTGGGGGCAGACCGGCGGCCTTCAACGCCTCTTCGGCGCTCTCCATCAACTGGCGCGATACGCGCATCAGGCGAGCCCAGGCCTTGATGGCTTCGGGCGAAGGCGCGGCTTTCTCGGTCATGGCGCACCTTAGACGATAGATGCAATTGCATCAAGCTTGACGATCAATGCATATGCATCTACATAGATGCAATTGCATTAATCAGGGAAAGCCAATCCGATGAAACACGAAATCTGCAAACGCGCCGACAAGCTCATTCTCGTCAGCCATCACCTCTGCCCCTATGTGCAGCGCGCCGCGATTTCGCTGGCCGAAAAGGGCGTGCCGTTCGAACGCGTCGATATCGACCTCGCCAACAAGCCGGACTGGTTCAAGGCGATCTCGCCGCTCGGCAAAGTGCCGCTGCTGCGCGTGCAGCGGAATGGCGAGGAAACGGTGATCTTCGAATCGGCCGTCATCCTGGAA
>NZ_RZPF01000142.1:0-10911 GCF_004022735.1 Mesorhizobium sp. M7A.F.Ca.AU.001.01.1.1 | reverse complement strand
CATCTCCGAAAGTGTACTCGTCGAGGATGCTTTCGTCGACATCGCGGATCACGTCGGCGATCTGGGTCGAGTAGGTGGATCTCTGGTCGGCGAAGTGCGGTTCGAGGTCGGGGTGGGGCATCTGCTTGTCGCCGGCACCGCGGAAAAGTCGTTGGTGTTGGTCGTGACGAAGACGAATTGACTGTCCGGCGCGCCGTCCGCCGCCATGGCCTCGAGATAAGCCTCGAGGATTATGGCATCGGCGATACTGTTCTTGGTCTGGTGACACGGCGCCGCACGCGTAAGCGACCGGTCGGCGGCCTTCAGCTTAACGCTGTCGGTCACGGCGATCACTGGTGCCTTCGCCATTAACTCCGTGATCCGCGTTATCACCTTCTCACCGGTGTCTGCGGTGAGCGCCAGCTTGTGGTCGATGGCGCTGACAGCCTGCAGTGCCTGCTCGCGCTCGGCCTCGCTGTCGATCTGCGACAGCGCTTCGCGAAAACGTTTCACGGTCCCGACTAGCGTGGTCTTTCTGGCGTCCTTGACCCTGTCCTTGTTCCTGTCGAACTCGAACACGATCTGTTCTGGCATGATCAGCGAAATGGCTTCGACGGCGACCAGGTCCTCGATCGCGGTGAGCACCGGATCGAGACGGGCGTTCTTTAGGATGTCCAACCAGACGCTGCTGTCTATGAGGATGCGTATAGTCATTACCTGGCTGCGCCTTCCCGTTGCCGACCAAATGCTGTCACAGGTTTCGGTGAATCTCATATGCCCCTGCTCGTGTCATCCGACTTGAGTCCGCTTCTGGCGACCAACGGCCTGACCTAGATCAGACAACGCCGTCGTTCGGGTCGGACTCAGGGGGTTTGTCGAAAGGAATTCGTGCACGGCCTTCAATTTGCCGAGCAGTTCGTCGAAAGTGATGACTACGACTTCGCGCTGGTTTCCTCTGAACAGTTCGAACGACTGCCTCAGCCACTTGTCTTGCGGACTGGTGCCAATGATGAGAAAGCACGGAACGGACCAAGCGTCGATGTGCATGTTGTCGTCGATCGACCGTTTGATATGGATGTTAGCGACAAGGTTGTAGCGCTGCTCAAGTACCTGATTCACGCCACCTGAGCGCGAGCCAATTCAATCTGCAGCATCCTGAGACCCGCCTCCGTGACGAGGTTAATCCGATCGGAGATAGGGCGAGCCGGCAAGATGGTTTCCGACGCGGCGTCTGCACTTTCCTACTTAGCAAATGCTACGCTCAATTGTTCGGGTCTCCTATCAGACTCTTGGATGCCGGTGGCGTCATCATGTCCAGGGTCGCCGTCCATGATGAACCCGTCCATGATGGGACGTCTCTGTCGGCCGAGCCCTTAGGAACAAGAGACTGGCGTGCCTGCGTCTTCAAGGTTCAAGTGCTCAACCTAGCCAGAGCCACCCCCAGCCGATTTCCGCGCTCAGAACTATTTGAAATCCCGTGTCCTCACCTTGATCTGGTCAATATGCAGATAGGGATCGATGATATTCCTCGGCCGCGGCCCTTTCGGCAGTCCGCGCGGGTCGGGCGTCGGGCTGCCGTGATGAAACTCGTCACCGCGCCCATGCGGCAGGGGGAAGGCAGCATCCCGATCACCAACGCTAGCCAGATCGGCGGAAAGATCGCTCAAACGGTGAGCGACGAGATGGACCACCTCGCCTTCGCGCTGAATCCGCCCATGGACGCCGATCATGCCGGCGCCGAGCACGACCCTGCGATATTTTTCGAACACCTTGACCCACACAACCAGGTTGGCGATCCCGGTCTCGTCCTCGATCGTGATGAACATCACGCCCTTGGCTGAGCCAGGCCGTTGGCGAACCAGCACGAGCCCGGCCGCCTCCAGCCATTGTCGGTCACGCGCCTGCATTGCTTCTCGACAAGAGACGATGCGCTTGCGGCGCAGATCGGCGCGCAGGAACGAAACAGGATGCTCGCGCAGAGTCAGCCCGACATGTCCGTAGTCTTCGACGACCTCGCCGCCTGATGTCATGGCACGCAGCGTAACGCTGGGCTCCTGGATCTCCGGCACCGTCCGCTGCTCGCGCGCGGAGGCGGCAGCAAACAGCGGTAGCGGCTCGTCGCGTAGGGCCTTGATCGCCCACAAGGCCTCCCGCCTCGCCAACGACAATGAAGGCTGAAACGCGTCGGCCTGGGCGAGTTCAACCAGCGAGGCGGCGGGAACACCGGCTCGATGCCAGAGGTCGTCTACGGACACAAACGGTTGATCGGCTCGTGTGGTGACAATGGTCGCCGCATCGGCATTGGCCAGGCTGCGGACCATCCGCATGCCGAGGCGAACGGCAAACCGATCTTCTTCGTGCTCAGTGGGCTCCAGCGTACAGTCCCAGCGTGAAGCGTTGACGCAGACTGGACGCACCTCGACGCCATGGTCGCGGGCATCGCGAACGATCTGCGCCGGCGCGTAGAAGCCCATCGGCTGAGCATTGAGGAGAGCGGCGCAGAAGACATCGGGGTGATGGCATTTCATCCAAGAGGAGGCGTAGGCGATCAGCGCGAAGCTCGCGGCATGGCTTTCGGGAAAGCCGTAGCTGCCGAAGCCTTCCAGCTGCTTGAAGGTCTTTTCGGCGAACTCGCGCTCATAGCCGTTTTTCACCATGCCGCCGATCAGCTTGGCGCCGAAGCTGGAGACGCCACCAGTGTGTTTGAAGGTCGCCATGGCGCGGCGCAGCTGATCGGCCTCGCCTGGCGTGAAGCCGGCGCATTCGATCGCCACCCGCATTGCCTGTTCCTGGAACAGCGGCACGCCCAGCGTTTTTCCGAGCACCTTTTCGAGCTCAGGCTTGGGATAGACCACCTCTTCCTTGCCTTCACGCCGGCGCAGATAGGGATGCACCATGTCGCCCTGGATCGGCCCTGGCCGCACGATCGCTACCTCGATCACCAGGTCATAAAAGGTCCGCGGCTTGATGCGCGGCAGCATCGACATTTGGGCGCGGGATTCGATCTGGAAGGTGCCCAGCGTATCGGCCTTGCGGATCATGGCGTAGGTGCGCGGATCCTCTGCCGGGATCGTTGCGAGATCGAGCGTGATGCCCTTGTGTTGCGACAGGAGATCGAAGCCACGCTTCATGCAGGACAGCATGCCGAGCGCCAACACGTCGACCTTCATGAACTTCAGCGCATCGATGTCGTCCTTGTCCCATTCGATGACCTGACGATCCTTCATCGCGGCTGGCTCGATCGGCACCAGATCGTCCAGCCGATCGCGGGTCAGGACGAAACCACCGGGATGTTGCGACAAATGCCGCGGCGCGCCGATCAACTGCCTGGCCAGATCAAGCGCCAGACGCAGCCGGCGATCGCCGAGATTGAGGTTCAGCTCCTCGGCGTGCTTGGGTTGGACGCCTTCGTCCGACCAGCCCCACACCTGCGACGACAGCATCTTGATCAGGTCTTCAGGCAGCCCGAGCGCCTTTCCGACATCGCGCAGGGCGCCTTTGGAGCGATAGCGAATGACGGTAGAGCACAAAGCCGCGTGTTCACGGCCGTAGGTGTCGAACACCCACTGCATGACGATTTCTCGCCGATCATGTTCGAAGTCGACATCGATGTCGGGTGGCTCGCGGCGCTCTTCCGAGACGAAGCGTTCGAACAGAAGATCGTTGCGGTCGGGATCGATCGACGTGATGCCCAGGACATAACAGACGGCGCTGTTGGCGGCCGACCCCCTGCCCTGGCAAAGGATGTCCTGACTGCGGGCAAAGCGAACGATCGCATTGACCGTCAGAAAATAGGGCGCGTATTGCAGCTTCTCGATGAGCTGCAATTCATGCCTGAGCGTGCCGACAACCTTGTCCGGCACACCTTCGGGAAAGCGCTCCTTCGCGCCTTCCCATGTCAGTTTCTCCAAGGCCTGCTGCGGTGTCAGACCCGGCAGCATGCGCTCCTCGGGATATTGATAGGCAAGCTCGCCCAATGAGAACCGGCAACGCTCGGCGATTTCAAGCGTCCGCGTAAGCGCCTCGGGGTAGCGACCAAAAAGCCGTGCCATTTCGTCCGGCGGTTTCAGGTAGCGGTCGGCATGCCGCTCGCGGCGAAACCCGGCATCATCGATCGTGACATTGTGGCGGATGCAGGTGACGATATCCTGCAGAATGCGCCGTGATGGTTTATGGAAAAGGACATCATTGGTGACGACCGTTAGCACGCCGGCCTGTCCGGCAAGATTGGACAGATCGTGCAGCCGCAGCGCGTCATTGGGACGGCGCCGCAGCGTAAGCGCCATGTAAGCCCGATCGCCAAATGCCTCGCGCAGCCGCCGCAGCCACATCGAGCATGTGTCGTCGGCCTGGTCGGGGACGAGCACCGCAACAAGGCCTTCGCCATAGGCGACAAGGTCGGCCCAATGGAGCATGCATTTCGCCTTGCCGCCACGCTTCTTGCCCAGCGACAGCAAGCGGCAAAGCCGTGAATAAGCCGCGCGATCGGTCGGATAGACCAGGATGGAAATCTCTTCCGCCAGATCCAGCCGGCAACCGACGATCAGCCTGACACCGGTTGCCTTGGCGGCCTCATGCGCGCGGACAATGCCGGCCAGACTGTTGCGATCACAGATGGCAAGTGCCGGCATCTCCATGCATGCTGCTTGGGCAAACAATTCCTCGCAGGAGCTAGCGCCGCGAAGGAAGGAGAAATGCGAGGTGCATTGCAATTCGACGTAGGAAGCCGTCATCCAAAAATGCCGTGCAGAAACCACAAATGGGAACCGGTCGCGGCATCCTCGCCATCGCCTGCGCGATAGATCCAGAACCGCTCGCCGGCTTCATCTTCGACCTGGAAATAGTCGCGCACGGCGGCAAGCTCGGCATCGCGCTTCCACCACTCGCCGAAAACCCGCTCAGGACCATCGGCGCGCTTGACCCGTCGCCGGATGCCTCTCCAGGTAAAGCTCGCCGGCGGATGATCGGGCAGTAGCGCTATCGCCTCGATTAGCTCTGGAACGGCAAACAAGCGGGCCGGACGCGGCCAATGGTCTGGCCATGCCTGGCCAGTTTCGGCTGAGGCGGGGGCCACCCGCCGGAATGATCGCTCGGGCACGTCGCTGGCCACCGGGGCAAACCGATAGAGCCTCTCCTCGCCGACACGATTGCCGAGGATGTCGATCAGGTCTGAGATGTCCGCGTCCTGTTGCTCGATGAGTGACGAAATGGTCTGCCTGGGTGTCAGCGGTTCGGCCACAGGTGCGGACAAGCGCATCAACTCGATCCCGAAGCCCGGATCGACCGTCTCGATCTTGTCGCAGAGCAACCGCGTCAGCCGCTTCACATCGCGGACAGGCAAGGCCATGCCGACGCGAACGGCTTCGATGCGGTTATCGACGCGGTAGAGCAGCAGGTCGAGCCGCCGTGCGCCGAGGCCTTTGCCCTCCAGTTCGGCACATAGCGCTTGAACAAGCTTGCCGACATAGCGCGCGATTGTCTCGGCCGCACCAATCGGCTCGCCAAAGGCACGTTTGACTTCGACCACATCCGCTGACCGCACCGGCTCTATCGGCTCGGCGAGGCGTCCAGCAGCCTGGTCAAGGCGGCGGCCGAGTTCCGGCCCGAAGCGTAACGTCAGTGGCGCGCGCGGCTGCTGCAGAAGCTCGCCTACCCTGTCGAAGCCGAGAACCTGCAAACCCCTGACGATTGCGTCGGGCAACCGCAGTGCCGCGATGGGCAGTGGAAGAATCGCATCCTGGGTTGCGTTGATGGCGACCACGCTGACGGTCTGCTTGACGTAACGCGCAACAGCGTAAGCAGCACCCCAGCTATCCGCTATGGCTGCGCGCGCCGAGAAGCCGACCTGGCTGAGACGTTCGACCATATCGGCCAGCATCAACTGTTCGCCGCCATGAAGGTGGTCGGCGCCTGTGGTATCCATGACCAATCCGTCCCGAGGATCCACAGCGACGATCGGCGCGTACCGCCGCAATGCCCACAGGGCCAGCCGCTCCAATGCCTCAGCGTCTGCCTCGGGTTCGGCATCCATGACCGCCAGCCCCTGAACGAGCGCCTGTGCCTTCGTTGCCGGCATTCCCACCCGCAGGCCCGCTTCCACAGCCGCGCGATCTGTTGCTACCACCAAGCGACGGTTGCCTTGCTGCCCGACCAGCACCAAGGGTCTATCCGGTGGCGGCGAGACGTCGCCCAATTTCCTTCTGAGCCGGTCGGTCGACCACCTTGGAAGGAAGAGCGAGACGACCCTTTGCATCACAAGCCTCCACTTCGATATCGAGCGTTTCCCCTCCACGTGATCGGATCAATTCAAGTTGCCATCGTGCCCGGCCGACGCCTGGCACGGGAAGCGGTCGCGACGGCAAGACAGAAACCCGCCAGCGCGTAACAGACGCCGTCGGCTGCCCGAAATCGGCGGCTTCGGTCTGGCGGCGCCAGCGGCGGATGGCGATGCCCATCGCGCCGGAGCCTTCCGATGCGAGCTGCAAACGTCGCGAGGCCGTCATCGACAGCCGGGCAACTTCGGCAACCACAGCGCCAAGCCCCACATGCCGCAAACCTTCCTCGAAGCAGGCGAGCAAGGATTTGTCGTCACCGGCTTCGACATAGATCACTCGGTCGGGGTGAAGTCCGACCTGGGCGATTGCCGGCGCAAACAGATCCTGGCGCGTCACGCACCACAGCACCTTGCCTTGCGTTCTGGCCGCAATACCCGCCGCAAAAAGCGATGCGGCGGCGCCATCGATGACGCCGTTGCCGCCGCCGGCAACTTCATGGAGCGCGCCAAGAGCCACACCGCCCCCTGGCAGATGGCTGTCGATGGCAGTGACGCCGAAGGGGAGCACCGCTCGTTCGCGCGTATTGCCGCCTTCGAGACGCGCAATGCGCTCTCGCAGATCGGTAATGGCAGCGTTTGGCGCCGATGCACTCATCTGTCCCCTGAACGCGAAATGCCGATGGTATGTTCCTCATTTGTTCTCTTCCTAATAAAGAGTCAATGGCACGGCGAGGTGGCGCTGCGGAAGAAAGGTTTGGAGCGACCACTGCCTGGTGACGCCGATAGAGTCGTTTACCGACAGCACGATACGGTCGAAGGCCACGATAGCCCGCTGGGCGTCGCGCCGGCGACTGCCGGCGGCCAAAGGAAAAACGGCGCATAAACCGCAGTCCTGCGCGCGTCCGCAAATGCGGACATTGTCGCGCGCAGGACGGAGGACATTCGCCCCCGCCGCGGGCGGTTAACAGGACAGCCGTAGGAGCGTCAGCATAGCGCCGGCCGCAGGACGGGACGCGGGACCGACTGTCCCCGTCCGCGGCGGTCCGCATCTTGATCGGCGATGGAAGCAGTTGCCTTGGAAACGGGATCATGCGTCGATCATTGTCCAGTGGGCTATCGCGTTGAAAAGACAGATCTTATTCTTGTGTCGGCAACAGCCTATTGACTCCAATGTTCTTATTTTGTTCACTGTCAACACGATTGGCACAGGAGGCGAACCATGGAACTTCGCTTGAACATTGAAGGTGCAACGTCCAAAGAACTGGCACGCGGTGTCGCGGCAGCCGAAGCAGTTTTCGCGCGAGCCGGCATAACGGCCTTGCAAGGCGCGGAAGGTTTGTTCGCGTTGGAAGGGTGGGATATCAAAGGCTTTCCGGAAGACGACAAACCTACCGAGGATGAGGACCGAGCGGCCATAATCTGGGAAGAAGCCGACGAAGCTGCGACAATTGCATGTTGTGCGGGCTGGCCGGAGGACACAATTCCGCGCCATCAGGTCATGGAACTGATCGACGTTCCCCGAACGAGATTGCAAGCCGAGGCGCTTCCGGACACGTGGCCGGCGCGCAAACAGCTCTATCCTGACGTCGTCAAACGGCTTGAGGTCACAGCTGGCCCGGACCGCCAGATTGATTTCGATATTGCCTTCGTTCTTGGTTGGGTGCCCGAGCGGCCGACGCTGGATCGGGTCGAGCCGCTTTCGGAAGATGGCGACCGTATCCCCTTCTTCACCAGCGACCTTGCCCAGGTGGAAGAAATGGCCCGCAAGGCGCTCAAGGACTGGACGATCGAGGTTGAGCGAGATCCTTGCGACGCTCACGTCTTCAACCCGGCAGCCGGGGATGATGATGATGACGAATTGCGCATGGCGGCGTGGCGCGACTTCGACGGTTCCTTGCTTATGGAGAAGCCGCCTGCAAATCCTGCAATCGCACTGACCCTGGCGATGATGCGCGGCCAGTCGATGCATTTCGAATAGTGGTGAGCGGGTTCATGGCCGCCATCATCTGTCGATCGCGCTTGGCCACTTCAGTTCGCACGGCCGGATGGCCGAACTGCCGACAAGCCCACACCGCATCTGAGGAGAGAGACCATGTCAGAAAAACCACCCTATATGCCGACCGGCATTGGAATGGGCATGATGAGCGACGCCGAGACCAAGGTCGGCGTTCTGATATTCGAAACGGTGCAAGGTAACTTCGATTTCGCCGTCAATCTGCAGGCTGTCGATGTCCTCACCAAGGCAATCAACAAGATCGAGATGCATCTCCGCTCCGGCAGGACGCACTGAGTGTCCGACGATGTGCCAGATCAGAAAAAGCCGAAGCTGATCGTTGTCGTCGCGTTCGACCGCGGCGAGGATGGCGACCTGTTCACCGCATACGGCCCGACCGACCAGCAAAGCGAAGACCGCGCGATCCGCACGGCAAAGGCGCTGGCTTCAAACCACGTCGGTGTCATAGCATGGAGTCGCGACGCCGACCCGGCGCTTGGCGACTATGGGCCGCCGACAGTGCTGTTCACCAACGGCGAAGTGCCGGACATGGAGTGAAGAATGATCGATTCGCCCAGACACCAGGATGACCATGACTACGCGGACCGCGCGCTAGACTGCCAGGAGGCCATGGAGCCCGGCTTTCAGGCGATCCTCGATTGCATGTTGGAGGTGGGCTGGACGCGGGGTGAGACATTGCGGGCGCTGAAGCGGCTCATTGCCGCCGACAACATGACCCAGAAAGAGAATGCCAAGACGGAAGCCGAGCTCGCGATCGCACGAGCTATGGTACGCGCCGGCAAGCCGCTCTAGCCTGTTAGCTACAGTTTGCTGACCCCAGCTTCATCGACCTCCGCTTCCATCTGATCGCCGACGGGCTCGGCCTTGCCGGCACCCTGGATGGACTGGCCATCGAAGCCCTGCAACCAGGCGTCGGCATATTCCCTCCAGAACTCCGGCACGACCCGCTCCCTTCCGTCCTTGCGCGCTTGCACCCCATAGAGCCAGGCATATCCGACGCGCTCCTGATCCTTCTTAGCCACGGCCATAATCGTCCTCGCGCAAGATGTCTGCGTCAGCCGCGGCCTTCACGAACGCCGCCCTTGCCACGCTGGCTTCTTTGATCCCGTCCAAGACCGCCAGGCAGGCCCTTCGAGCGGCCACATGGCTTTTCCCCGTCACCGCCGGCCAACGATTGAGAAGCACATCGGCCGCCTGCGCCACGCGCTCAACCTTGTAGATAGTGTTGCCCGACCGGCCTAACGCGACCGAAACGGGCATATCGAAACGCTTGTCTTGCATCACGCCACCCAGAGCTACTCGAACCCGATTCAAGCATCGGCGCGCGATTCAGTTCCGCGTGGCACCCCGGAATGCCGCCCGCACTGTTGGCGACGGCTGCGACCATGATCGCGAAATACCGACCTTGGCTGCATCCTCCATCGCCCGGTCGGCAAGATCTGTCAGCAGGGAAGGATCAGTTAAGGGACATTCGGGCCGTGCGATGGACCCTTTTGCACGCCGCAATGTCCTAATTGCCCCACCAGCGATCCCATGCCGTTCCCACACTGCTCTCGGTGCGTACATTGCCCGCGCAAACATCTGGAAAAGGGAACAACGCACGTGACCCAGAACCGACTTATGCCATGCGTCCATCCAACAACATCAGGGGTCGAAGTCTGATGATCGTAGCGCACCTGCTCGATATGGACGGGGTTTTAGTCCGCGGCGGCCAGCCGATTGCAGGCTCGATCGACTATGTCGCCGGGCTGGTCTCAAACGGCAAGCCGTTTCAGATCTTCACCAATAACTCCCGCTTCACGCCGGAGGATCATGCCGAACGTTTGAGGGCGGTTGGCTTCCTCGTTCAGCCTGAGCACATCTACACATCGGCGCTCGCCACTGCGCGGTTCGTGGAGCTGCAAAAGCCCGGATCATCCGCGTATGTCATCGGCGACAACGGACTGGTCGAGGCCCTTCGGCACGCAGGCTGTCGGATCACGCAGTTTGCCCCGGATTTCGTGGTCCTCGGCGACACCACTTCGTACCACTATGAGCAGATCGCCGCCGGCGCCGAGCTTGTGGCAAAGGGCGCGTGGTTTCTCGCCACCAATCCGGATGCCACCGGCCCGACCGAGCGCGGCTTCCATCCGGCCTGCGGCGCGGTCGCAGCCCTGATCGAAAAGGCTACCGGCCGTCAGCCCTATTTCGTCGGCAAACCGAACCCGTTCATGATGCGAAGCGCGCTCGACCGCCTAGGAGTTAGCGCAGCCGATACGATCATGGTCGGAGACAGAATGGATACGGACGTTGTCGCCGGATTGGAATCGGGTCTGAAGACAGCCCTTGTTCTTACTGGGGTGAGCACGCGGGCTGACATGGAGCGATTTCCATTCAGACCGGACCACGTGATCGACCGCCTCGCCGATCTTGGCGAGATCCTCAAAAAGGAATGAACATGTGGAAACGACGCGCACTGGTGCCTACCCGGTCGGTCGCAATCTCTTTGTGGGCTTCCGTTGTCCCGGACCCGTCGAGCGCACCCGACAGGATTCGAACCTGCAACCCCCGCCTTCGGACGGCATCGGCTAACCTCTGTCTCGAAATTGGAAAGTTTTGCACTAAGCCGCGTGCCTCCGATAGCAGAAGAGCGCCCCCTCAATAG
>NZ_RZPF01000141.1:0-10957 GCF_004022735.1 Mesorhizobium sp. M7A.F.Ca.AU.001.01.1.1 | reverse complement strand
GGTGGCGGAAGGCTTCACGCGCGAAAGGGTGTCGGCAAGAAAGGCCATGAGCTTGACGTCTCCATGGAAGATCGGCGCGGCCAGGAGCGACCGCGGCGCTTCTCATGTCGCATGATTTCGCGCAACGCAAGCATTGTCGGCTGATCCAGGTCTCAAGGAGCTGTGATCGGACCCGGGGTCGGCAACAATAAATTCATTAACGAGCGGTAGAGGCTTGAGTGGCAGGATCGCAGACCAATTGCGGAGCGAGGAACCGTGTCGCGCAGCGTCGGGCTTGCCCACATCATCCGTCAGGACGACGGCACCTCCACCGGTGTCTGGGGCATCTACACGTTGCAAAGCGCTTTCCAGCCGATCTTCGCCTTCAAGGAAGGCAAGCTGTCGGTGGTCGCGTTCGAAGGGCTGATCCGACCGTTCCGCGACGGCGAGCCACAATCGCCGATGAATTTCTTCTCGACCTGTCCGGCCGCCGACCGGCTGCATATCGAGGCGCTGACCAGGACGCTGCATCTTCTCAACGCCGGTGCCTGCCTGCCGCAGGAAGCGTCGATCTTTGTTAATTTCGACCCGTCGGTGTTCACCGAACGCACTGTTGCCGACGCTGCCTTGCGCGAAATGCGGCTCGTGCTGCACGAGGCCGGCATCGACCCGCGTCGCGTCGTCTGCGAGGTGACCGAGCAGCGGTCGGCGTCGCAGGAAGCCTTGCACGGCTTCGTCGCGGCATTGAGAGCCAACGGTTTCCGCATCGCCGTCGACGACTATGGCGCCGACGATTCCGACATCAACCGGGTCAAGGAGTTGAAGCCGGATATCGTCAAGTTCGATGCCTACTGGATCACGCAGCTGATGGAGTCCGGCGCCGGCTTCGCGTTGCTGACCACCATGGTGAAGAACTTCGAGGAGCAAGGCATCCATACGGTGTTCGAAGGCATCGAGGAGGGCTGGCAACTGGAGCTCGCCGAGAAATCGGGTGCGTCGATGGTGCAGGGTTTCGTGCTGGCGCGGCCCGAATTGGCGCCGACCAGCTTTGGCGTCTTCGACAAGGCCGGGCAGGCGCCTGTCGCTGCTGCCGTCGACACGTCGGCTGCTGCCGTGGCAACGCCTTCGGCGCGGCCGGTCAAGGCCTTTGGGCGTCGCGTGGCGACATGAGAGGTGATCGGCGGCGCAATGTCGGCGATGCGATCCGGGTCGACGAAGTCGGCATCGAATACGGCATGTATGGCGAGTTCCGGCTGCGCAGCGCCTATCAGCCGATTTTCGCGCCGCGCGGCCGGTTCCTTCACGCGGTCGCGGCCGAAGCCCTGATCGAGCCGCACCGTGCGGGCCGCCCCGGCGCGCCAAAGATATTCTTCGAAAGCGTTGCCGTCTCGGACCGGCTGTTTGTGGAAACCATGTGCCGGGCGCTGCATCTCAGGAATTTTCGCAATATCGGCGTCGACGGGCTCGACCTGTTCTTCAACTACAATCCGTTGATCAACGACCATGCCGGGCGGGCACTGGCCGAGATTCGCCTGATGACCAGGCATCTCGGCGAGTTCGGCCTGGCGCCGGCCATGCTGGTCTGCGAAATCACCGAACAGGCGGCGGACGACGCGCTTCTCGCGCGGCTGGTGCGCGAAATGCGGCGCGACGGCATCCGCATCGCCATCGACGATTTCGGCACCGGGCACTCGACCGAGGAGCGGGTGAGCCTGCTCAAGCCCGACATCGTCAAGATCGACGGCACCTGGTTCGCGGAGTTCTGTCGCCACGCTGCCGCCGAACGGTTCTTCCGCCCGCTGGTTTCCAGCTTGCATGACCGCGGCGCCAAGGTGCTGGTCGAAGGCATCGAGCAGCCCACCCATCTGCGCGCCGCGCTCGAAGGCGGCGTCGACCTGCTGCAGGGTTTTCTCCTCGCCCGCCCAGCCTTGGCGGGGACCGTTTTCGAGGAAGAGCCACTGAACATCGACACGCTGCTGGGTACCGGCGGCAATGTCGTCCCGCTGTTCGGCTAGGGGCGCCACTATTCACACATCAGCGGCGCTGATCGTCGCGACAAAACAAATCATTGGTTGAGTCCGCCGCCGCTGCGATAATCGCGCGGAGACAGTGCTCGGGGGAACAGCCATGATACTTTACGGCATGATAGACAGCGGCAATTGCTACAAGCCGCGCCTGCTGATGGCGAAGCTTGGCCTAGCCTTCACCAACGTCGAGGTGAGTTCGCACACAGGCGACACACGCAAAGCCGACTTTGTCGCCAAGAACCCGAACGCCATGGTGCCGCTGCTCGAGTTCGACGATGGCCGGCGGCTGGCCGAATCCAACGCCATCCTGCTCTATCTCGCCGAAGGCACACGCTTCCTGCCGGCGGACAGGTATGAGCGTGGGCTCGCGTATCAATGGCTGTTCTTCGAACAATACAGCCACGAGCCCTACATAGCCGTGCGCAAGGCGCTGCTGACCTTTCCCGAACGTGCTGGGGATGCGACCCCGGAGCGGCTGGCGGTGACGCTGGAGCGCGGCAACAAGGCGCTCGGCGTGATGAACAGGCATCTGGAAAACAATGCCTTCTTCGCTGGCAGCGCGCTCAGCGTCGCCGACATCGCGCTCTATGCCTATACGCATACGGCGGAGCAGGGCGGTTTCCAGCTCGACGCCTATCCGGCGGTGTCGGCATGGCTTGGCCGCGTGGAAGCGGATCCGGGGCATGTGCCGATCGAGTGGGTGGGGTAGCCTTCTCCTCCTGAAGGAGGGGCTATTTCAACAAATGGTCGTAGTCGGCGTGGGTGCCGACCCAGAACCAGATCACATCTTCATTGTTGCGTATGGCAACAGCCCGATAGTTTTCGTCAACTCGCGCCGACCAATAGCGACCGACCTGTTTGAAATGCAGTGAGGGATGAAAAGGATCGAACGCAGTCGGGCAAAACGCCTGTCCGCCTTTGCTCTGATTGACGATGGCAGTTTTTCATAAGCCTCCCAGAACGATGGAGAGGCGACGTGGTTCACAGAGGCCGCGTCCGACCAGCGCGATGGTCAGCCAGCGCCTGTTCGGCAAGCCTGTCCAAACGGCCCGCCTTCGCGTCGGCTTCCATCTGCCGGTCCCACATATCCGCCTGGAGCGCCTCGAACCAGGCGGCAAACGCCTTCAGTTCCTCGGGGCTCAGTTCGGCGACGGATTTTTCGATCTGCTCAAGTTTGGTCATGGCCGAATGGTACCACTACTGGGCTAAAAGTACCACAAGTTGGAACCATAGTGCGGGCTGCGCCACCTAACCCAGACAGCAAAAAAGGCGGGATAAATCCCGCCTTCCCATGCTTGGTAGCCTGATCGGGAGCGTCCGGTCCGGGCTGGCAGCTATCTGCTGATCCAGCTTGTCGGGTCTTTCCGCTCCAGCGCGCTTCTCGCGCGACTGTCAGTACATCCGTGACTTGCCGCGCGCCCCGAACTCTCGCCCGGCGCGCGCTATCGCAAAATCAGGCTGCCTTGCTCAGAGATCCAGCGGACGACTTGCCAGTGCGGCGGTCCTGCTCGATCTCGAAGTTGATCTTCTGGCCTTCGACCAGGGTCGACAGTCCAGCACGCTCGACAGCGGAGATGTGGACGAATACGTCCGCGCCGCCCGCGTCAGGCTGAATGAAGCCGAAGCCCTTGGTGGCGTTGAACCACTTGACCGTTCCAGTTGCCATTTAGATAGTCCTTCACATTTGCTTTAGATTGACCGGACCGAGGTCCAGCCGGTGTGCATCGAGATTTTGGAGATAGACGTCAGCAAACGCGATTATCGCGAGGCCCGGATCGATCGGCCGAAATATCAATGGAAGGCATATAGGCTGCTTTCGCACAAAAAACAAGACTGTGTGAGAAAGCCGTGATCAGGGCGCTGCCCAATGGCCGCCCTAATCGCGTGAGAGCGTCACGACGGATCGCGACGTCCCTGGGCGGCGGATCAGGGAGAGGACCATGAAAACCATTCTGCTTGCCGCCTGCCTGACGCTTGTCGCCGCTCAGGCTCAGGCGATCTCGCGCTACGACCCGACGCGTATGAGTTGCGGCAACGTTCAGGCGACGATCGCCCGGCAGGGGGCGGTCATCCTGCGCTACCAGTCGAAGCGGGTGCCGGGACTGTCGCTCTACGACCGCTATGTGCAGAGCCAGCGATTCTGCAGCATGGGCGAGGTGAGGACACGAGCCTACGTGCCGAGCGCCGACACAAAGTCCTGCCCGGTCTACAACTGCAAGCGGTCGGACAACGACCGGCATTTCCGCCGGCGGTTCTTCCATAACAACTAGCGCTTGTCGACCGGCAGCCATTGCTCTCAATCCCGGATATGCTCCGTGAGCATGGATACGAATTGCGTCACCTTTTGCGGGCGAAAGCGCGCCGCCGGATAGACCACGTGAATGCCGCCGGAGGGCAGCGCCCAGTCGGGGAGCACGTGGACGAGGCGCCCCTGCGATAGATAGTCGACGACCAGATAGTCCGGCAGAACTGCCAGTCCGCCGCCGGCGAGCGTCGCTTCCAGTACGGCGGGCGTCGAGTTGATGGAGAACGCCTCGCGCAGGGTGATGGTGCGCGGCTCGGAATCGCCTCGGGTGAAGTTCCAGGTGAACGGCTTGCGAAGCACGGCATTGGCAACGAGCGGCAAGGAAGAAAGATCTTCCGGCTTGTCCACCCTGATCCCGGCCGCGAAATCCCGCGACGCGACCAGGATTTGCCGGAAGGTGCCGATGCGTCGCGCCTGCTGGCTGGAGTCATCCAGCCAGCCAACCCGGATGGACAGGTCGATCTTGTTGCCGATCAAGTCAATTATGGCATCGGAAATGACCAGTTCGACGCCGCAGGCCGGAAATCTCTGGCGAAAGCGGGCGGCGATCGGGGCCAGCACGATCGCGCCATAGTCATTGGACGCGGAAACACGCAGCACACCGGCCACCTCGGCGTTGGCCTCGCCAACCTCGGCGACCGCTTCTTCGACATCCCGCAGGATCAGAACGCAGCGTGCATGCAGAAGACGGCCTGCTTCCGTCGGCTCGACCCTTCGCGTCGTGCGCACGAGAAGCGTGGTCCGCAGCTCAGCCTCGAGGCGAGCGACTTGTTGGCTGACGACTGTTTTCGTGATGCCAAGCCGCTCGGCCGCGCGGGTAAAGGAACCTGCGTCGACCACGGTGGCAAAATAGGCGAGGCGATTGAGGTTTATCGATTCCACCACGAAGGCTCATTGTAAGCTTTCAACATACAGTTTGTATTATTACGGCCAATTTATTGATTAATCCAGAGGGCTTACCGTGCCGTCTACCGTCCGCCCTGCGGGCCCGTAGCCGCACCCGATCCCCTTTCATTCAACGGAGATATTCCATGTTCACGAGGAGACAGATCATGAAGACCTCATTGGTCCTCGGCGCAACCGCCGTTTTCGCGCCCATCGACAGCGGCCAGGCCGCCGGCGCCAAGCTTGGCTGGAAACACTTCCCGGCGGGTCCAAACGGTTTCTTCCGTGCGCCGGTGCTGCTGTCGGGGCCGAGCGAAGCCCTGTTGATCGACGGCGGCTTCACCTATCCGGACGGCAAGGCGCTCGCCGATGCCATCAAGGCCACCGGCAAGAAGCTGACCACCATCTATGTCACTCAGTCTGATCCCGATTACTACTTCGGCCTGAAGCCGGTGCGGGACGCCTTCCCGGAGGCAAAAGTCATCGCTGCCTCCGCCACGCTGGAAGCCATCAAGGGCAATGTGGAGAAGAAGCTCGCCGTCTGGGGTCCGCAACTGAAGGAAAATGGCCCGCAGGCGCTTTCCGACATCGTCCTCCCCGAGGCATTCGACGGCGCAACGCTGACGGTCGATGGCGAGACTGTAGAGATCGTCAATGCGGAAGAAGGATTGGCCAACCGCCGCTATCTGTTCGTGCCGTCGCTCAATGCCGTTTTCGGCGGGGTGATGATCTTCTCGGGCGTTCACGTCTGGACCGCCGACACGCAGACCAGGGAAAGCCGCGCCGCCTGGATCAAGACGCTGGACGCGATTGCCGCCCGCAAGCCCGCTGTCGTGGTGCCCGGCCACATGGCCCCCGATGCCGCGATCGGTCCTTCGGCGGTGGAGTTCACCAAGTCCTATCTCCTCACCTTCGAGGAAGAACTGGACAAGGCGGCAGACAGCGCCGCGTTGAAGGCCGCCATGGAGACCCGCTTCCCCGGCCTCGGTATGGGCGTCGCCCTCGATGTCGGATCCAAGGTCGCCAAGGGCGAGATGAAGTGGGGCTGACATGGCGACGAACCTCGATTTGATCCGTAGAACCTACGAGGGAACTTCCGAGGAGAACGGCCGCAATCTGCTGGCCGTTCTTTCCGCCGACATCGAATGGACCGAGGCGGAAGGATTCCCCTATGCCGGCACCTATGTCGGCATCGAGGCCCTGATGCAGGGGGTCTTCAAGCGGCTCGGCTCGGAGTGGATCGGATACCACGCCGACGTGCACAGCTTCATTGCCGATAGCGACCGGGTGGCGGCCTTCGGCGTGTATTCCGGTACATATAAGGCGACGGGAAAATCCATGACGGCCCCCTTCGCTCATCTCTACGAACTGCGGGACGGCAAGATCATCCGCATGCGGCAGTATGTCGATACGGTGCTCGTTGCGCGCGCATTGACCTGACACCGAAGCAACCGAGGGAGACATCCGTGCTGCAACTTAAATCCTTCGCGGCGGCCGCTTTCGCGGTCGCGGCGCTCACCGCCGCGGCGCATGCGGAAAACACCAAGCCGGTCAAGCAGGTGCTGCAACAGCATGAATTGACTCAAAAAAACAGGACGCTTGTCCTGAAAGCCTATCAGGCGCTGTTCGGCGACCATGACCTTACCGCGCTGGACCGCTATTGGGCCGAGGCTTACATTCAGCATAACCCGACGATGACGGATGGCCGAGACTCGGTCAAAAAGCTTCTCGAAAGCATGGGTGTCGCCAATTGGCCAAAACAAAAAGTCGACTTCAAGCGGGTGATCGCCGAAGGCGACCTCGTCATGACCCAGGTCGTTCAACCGAGGGCAGGTAACATGCCGGAGACCGTCATCGTGGACATTTTTCGCGTTGAAAACGGCAAGATCGCCGAGCATTGGGACGTGATGCAGCCGGTGCCCGCCAACCCGGTCAATAAGCGACCGATGTACTGATCCAGGCCTTCTGCCAGCGCCGGCCGCCGCTCAAAACCCGAACGATACCTGCGCCGGCGGCGGCGGGCCGACGCGCACGCCTTCCATGGCCAGCATCTTCTCCTTGGTGACCGAGCCGCCCGGCGCCGAGAAGCCGCCGATCTTGCCGCCGGCGGCAAGGATGCGATGGCAAGGGATGACCAGCGGCACCGGATTGGCTCCAAGGGCGGCCCCGGTTTCGCGGGCGAGCCCGGCATGGCCGGCGGTCTTGGCCAGCTCACCATAGGTGGTGGTTTCGCCGAAGGAGAGTTTTCGCGCCGCGTCGTAAATGGCGAGGCGGAAATCGTCGACGCCGTCGAGATCGACCGGTACGGCGGAGAAATCGACATCCTCGCCCGCCGCATAGGCCTTGATCGCTGCGATCAGCTCGACCACCCATGGCGGCTGCGCCGTGGAAGCGGAAACGCCACCGTGACGCAGCAGGCGCCGTTCCACCGCTTCGCGGCTGCGTTCGGGCAGGCAGAGCCGGATCAGGCCCTTTTCGCTCCAGGCAATGCCCATGAAACCGATCACTGTTTCTAACACTGCGTGGCCGGCCGTGATCGAAGCTGTCGTGACCATGATGCGTTCCTTCCCGCAAAGTGGCGAAATCCGGGATTCGTCCCAGTACATATCCGGAACAATATGGCATCGCCGCCCGCGTCTCGCCACCCGAAAACCACCTGATCGCCCCGATTGCCCGGCCTGAATCGCTGGTGTAAGGGATTTCTTAACAACCCGACAAACCGGACCCGAGCGCGGCTTGCCAGCAAAACTCAACCTTATCGCGATCGGCGTGATCCTGGCCGCCGCCGGCATCAGCGGCTGCACGTCGACCTCGCAGATGAAGTCCGCGCCTGCTCTCACCGAAACAGCGACCGCCGCCGGCGCTGATGCCGGCTTCACCGTGCCTCTGCCGGAGACGGTTTCGGTGCTGCCGGAATCATCGGGGATCGCCCCCGTTCAGACGGCCGAGCTGCCGCCCGATTCCGCCGCACAGCCGGCTGCGGCGACCGCCGCTTTTGCCGGATCGACACCGGCGGCACCAGCCGTGCCCGCGGTGATGACCGCCAATGCCTGGCAGGCGCCGCCGCCGGCAAATGCGAACGAACCGGTCAAGGCGGCCGAGACTTATACGACCGCGGGGCTGATCGTGCCGGCAACCGCCAAGGGCGACCGCATGCCCGGCGTCCAGCAGGTCGCCTATGTCGTGCCGCAGAACCCGGCGGCCCTGGTCCAGTTTCCGGCAGGGCCCGTGCAAGAAGAACACGCGACGGGCGTGCGTGGCGATGTCGAGCGGCTGATCGAGAAATATGCGGCGATCTACCAGGTGCCGGTGGACCTGGTGCGCCATGTCGTCAACCGCGAGAGCACCTTCAACCCGAAAGCCTACAACAACGGCCATTGGGGACTGATGCAGATCAAGCACGCGACGGCACGCGGCATGGGCTATGACGGACCGGCCAAGGGCCTGTTCGACGCCGAAACCAATCTAAAATACGCGGTCAAATATCTGCGCGGCGCCTGGCTGGTGGCCGGCGGCAACGCCAAGAAGGCCGACTGGCTCTATCAGACCGGCTATTATTACGACGCCAAGCGCAAGGGCCTGCTCGAGGCGACCGGCCTTGGCCGCGACCGCCAGCGCCGTCGCCTGCAACCCGACGCCTGAGCGCGATGCCTGAACCGCGCCCGCCGGCCCTGAACGACATCCGGCTGCGCAAGATCCTCGATGAGACGCTGGTTCCGCCGCACTGGCCCGACGGCTTTGTCATGCGCAGTTTCGAGCCTGGTGACGCGCCCGCCCTGCATGCGCTTTTGACGGAAGTGTTCGATGACGGCGCCGATGGTCCGTTCGACGAGTGGTGGCCGCGTATCGCGGACGATCCCGAATTCGACCCGGCGCTGTGCTTCCTCGTCATCGACGCCAAGGGCCGGCTGGCGGCGGCGGCGCTGTGCTGGACCCGCGCCTTCGTCAAGGATCTTGCCGTTCATCCCGAGGCGCGCGGCAAGGGTGTTGCCGAAGCGCTGATGTGGCACGCCTTCGCCGTTTTTCGCGAACGCGGCGCCGACCATGTCGACCTCAAGACCAACACGGTCGAGAATCCCGCCGCCGTCCGGCTCTATGAGCGGCTGGGGATGATGCCTGTCGCCTGGGAAGGCTAGGGTGTGCTGATATTCAGGTGATGCCGGCCTGCAAATGATGGCTTCCTGCGCTTCCGGTGCTCACGTACCCAAAAGTACGCTCCGCTCCGGTTCTCGGAAACCACCATTTTCGACTCGGCCTGACCTGAATCTCAACACCCCCTGATGGGTGTCGCCTCACGCAGGAACGGCGCGATTTGGGAACCCAAAGCGCCGCTTCGCATTCAATGGAAGGCGGGGTCCGACAAGCTGCCGGCGCGTGGAGTGTTTCCTGTCGCCGGCTGCGGAGGGACATCCATCACCATGAAGTTTTCTCACGCATTCCTGGCGCTCGGCGTCGCCGCCATGCTGATTGGTACGCCGGCGCGGGCCGTCGAGCTGTCGATGGTGTCGGGCGATACCGGCGACGGCATCAAGGTGCTGCGCGAGATCCTCGACCGTTACGAGAAAGACAGCGGCAACAAGGTCAACATCGTCGTCATGCCGACGTCCGGGACCGACCAGTTCGGCCAGTACCGGCTGTGGCTTGCCGCCGGAAACAGCGACATCGACGTCTACCAGACGGACGTGATCTGGGCGCCGCAGCTCGCCAGCCAGCTCGTCGATTTGACCGCAGCGACCAGGGACATCGTGGCCGAGCATTTCCCGTCGATCATCCGGTCGCAGACCGTCAATGGCAAGCTCGTCGCCTTGCCGATCTTCACCGATGCGCCGGCGCTCTACTACCGCAAGGATCTCCTCGACAAATATGGCGCCAAGGTGCCGGCCACCTGGAAGGAACTGGCGGACACCGCCAGGCTGGTCATGGATAAGGAACGTGCAGCCGGCAATCGGGATATCTGGGGCTTCGTCTTTCAGGGCAACGCCTATGAGGGGCTGACCTGCGACGCGCTCGAATGGGTGATGTCGAATGGCGGCGGCCAGATCATCGAGCCGGACGGCTCCATCTCCATCAGCAATCCAAAAGCGGCGGCGGTGCTCGATATGGTCAAGGGCTGGGTCGGGACCATCGCGCCGCCCGGCGTGCTCGCCTACCAGGAAGAGGAATCGCGCGGCGTCTGGCAGACCGGCAACGCGGTGTTCATGCGCAACTGGCCCTATGCCTATGCGCTCGGCAACGGCGAGGGCTCGCCGATCAAGGGCAAGTTCGACGTGGCGCCGCTGCCGGCCGGCACCGGCGAAGGCGCCCGACCGGTCGCGACGCTGGGTGGCTGGAACCTCGCGGTCTCCAAATATTCGAAGCATCCGGATGCCGCGATCGAGCTGGTCAAGTTCATTGCCTCGCCCGCGATGCAGAAATACCGCGCGCTGAAGACGTCCAATCTGCCGACCATCCAGGCGCTGTATGACGATGCCGACATTGCCATGGAACACCCGATTATTCCGCGCTGGAAGCAGATCTTTCTCAATGCGGTGCCGCGCCCCTCGGCCGCCACCAGGATCAAATACAACGAGGCGTCGAGCCAGTTCTGGAACGCTGTTCACAACACGCTCTCGGGCGACGGCACTGCCGCCGACAATCTGGCCGACCTCGAAGCGACGCTGACCAAGCTGAAGGGCCGAGGCTGGTGACGATACTGGGACAGCCGGCCGGCGGGACCGCAGCGAGCGGAGCGAGATGACAGGGATGAAACCGGAAACAGCCA
>NZ_RZPF01000140.1:0-10961 GCF_004022735.1 Mesorhizobium sp. M7A.F.Ca.AU.001.01.1.1 | reverse complement strand
CCCTTCCCTCGACCTCGATTTCGAGAAGGCCGGCGCCGACGCGGTCGACCGCCTCGTGGCGCGCGGCCACCGCCGCATCGCCGCCGTCCGCCCGTCGCTCGACCTTAATTTCGGCTATCTGTTTTTGGTCGGCTATCGCAAGGCCTTGCGGCGGCACGGCATCGAGGTAGACCCCGAGCTGATCGCGTCCGGCTTCATCAACGAGGCCGGCGGCTACGGGGTGACGCCGCAGGTGATGCGCTCCAAGGCTCCGCCGACCGCCATCATCTTCAACAATGACGCGATGGCGCTGGGCGGCTGCAAGGCGCTGGCAGAGATGGGTATCAGGCCGGGTCACGACATGGCAGTGACCGTCATCGTCGACACGCCGCTCTGCCGCTATTTCTCGCCAGCCCTGACCGCCTTCCGCCCGGCGCTGGAGCCGATGGGACAACGGCTCGCGGAAATGCTGCTGGCGTCGCTTCCCGCCTTCGCCGGCCCGGAGGGTCCGCGGATCATCCGCGAGGTCTGGCCGCTGGAACTGGTCGCGCGCGACAGCGATTAATCGCAGCAGCAGGACCTGGCGAATTTGTCAAACGCTGAGCCAGGGTGTGTTGAGATTCAGGTCAGGCCGAGCCGAAAATGATGGCTTTTGAGAACCGGAGCGGAGCGGACATTCGGGTCCGTGAGCACCGGAAGCGCAGAAAGCCGTCGTTTGCAGGCCGGCCTCACCTGAATATCGACATACCCTAGTCCACCTTCTTCTCGCCCCGCTCCCCGGCCTTGACGATGTCGCCCGTGGTGAACAGGATTTCCTTCAGTTCCGCGCGCCAGTCCTTCTTCTGGCGCAGCAGGAATTCGAGATCCATGCCGAAATGCTTGAACTCCTCGCCCTGCGCGTTCTTCATGATGGCGCGCGCCTGCGGGTCCTTCTCCACCGACATGCGCTGTTCGTACCAGCTGATCGCTTCCGCCTCCTCGATCAGCGAGGTGATCATGCGGGCAAAGGTCCGCACCTCCTGCGACAGTTCTTCAGGCGGTTCGTGATACTGGTCGAAACCCATGTCGTCCTCCCCTCAAACAGCACACCGGTGCGCAGTGCACCGGCCGCAGCCTTGAATGCGCGGGAGGCGCTATAGGTTCCGGATCACGCCACAACCAGGGCGATCAGCGGGAGCCAGCCTCAAGACACCGGCGCTGCTCCGCCCTCTGCCGTGCGCCGCGCGATGAACTCGTCCAGCACGCCTGATGTGGCGACGGCCGAGGTCGGCGGCGCGAAATCGGCAAGCACCCGCCTCCAGACGCCGGTGGCGCGCTCGCTCGCCGTCTTCGAGCCGCTTTGCGTCCAGTTGCCGAAATTCGACCAGTCGGCCACCAGCGGTTCATAGAAGGCGGTGCGATAGCGCGCCATGGTGTGGCCGGCCGAGAAGAAATGCCCGCCCGGCTGCACCTCGGCGATAGCTTCGAAACCAATCGTGTCGGTGTCGCCGGGCGTCGCAGCACAAAGTTCAGCCACCGTCTGCAGCGCCTCGATGTCGGTGATCAGTTTCTCGAAGGAGACACTGAGGCCGCCCTCCAGCCAGCCGGCAGCATGGATGCACATCGTCGCCCCGGCCAGCACCGAGCCCCACAGCGCGAACTGCGTCTCGTGCGCGGCCTGTGCGTCGGAGATGTTGGCCGCACTGCCGCCGCCGGACCGCCAAGGCAGCCCGGTGAAGCGCGCCAGTTGGCCGGCGCCCAGCGTCGCCTTGACGTGCTCGGGCGTGCCGAAGGCGGGCGCGCCGGATTTCATGTCGACATTGGAGGAGAACGAGCCGTAGACGACCGGCGCACCCGGCCTCACGATCTGCGCCAGCGTCAGCCCGGCCAGCGCTTCGGCATGCTGCAGCGTCAGCGCGCCGGCGACCGTTATCGGCGCCATGGCGCCCGCCAGGCAGAACGGCGTGATGACGGAGACCTGCCCCGCGCGAGCGAAATCGATGATGCCTTGCGCCATCGGAATGTCGAGCTGACGCGGCGAGTTGGTGTTGATGACGGTGTAGCAATGCGCGCTTGCCAGAAACTCCTCTTCCGACAAGCCGCGCGCCAGCCGCAGCATCTCGAACCCGTCCTCGACTTGCGGCGTTCCGCGCGCGAAGACGAACGGGAGCTTGTCCGACAGCGTCAACTGCGCGCGGTTGACGGCATAGTGCCGAAAGCGGTTGTCGACATCCTGCGGTTCGATGCAGGGCCCCAGCATATGCAGCACATCGAAATGCTGCACCAGCCGCATCAGATCCTCGAAATCCGCCAGTGTTCCCGGCCGCCGGCCGCGCTCGAGATCGGTGACGTTCGGCGCCCCGCACCCGGCCAGGAAGGTCATCGAGCCGAGCTCCAGCGTCAGATCGCGGGCGCGCGAACCGGCGTAAGCGTGGATCGACTTCGGCGCCGAGGCGAGTGCCGCCGTCACCATGTCACGGCCGATGCGCACCATGTCGGTGTCTGGATCGACCAGGGCGCCGGCATTGGCAAAATGCTCACGCGCTTGCGGCAGCAGCACCTTGATGCCGAGCTCTTCCAGCACCCGCAGCGCCGTGTCGTGGATCGAAGCCGCCTGGTCGTCCGAAAAGATCGGCTGCGGCAGGAACGGGTTCTTCAGCGAATGGTAATTGGGACGGCGGCTGCTTTCGCTACCGGCCTCGCCCGTGCGTCCACGCCGGCGCTCGCGCCTGCCGTCCCGTGCCGCGTCATCGACCATCGGAAATCCTCCTCATTGCCGCATTGCCTTGCCCAGGGGATCGTAGGGCGAGGCCGCGACGACACGCGCCGGCCGTTCCTCACCCACGACATGCACGGAGAGCGCGGTGCCCTCGCCCGCGAAATCGCGGTCGACCAGAGCCAGCGCCAGGCTCTTGCCGACCGTATAGCCATAGCCGCCCGAGGTGACGAAGCCGACGCGTCGGCCCTGATGCCAGACAGGCTCAAAACCGCTGGCATCGGCGTCGAGCGCATCGATTTCCAGCGTCACCAGGCATTGGCCGCTGCCGGCCTCCCGCTGTTTCAACGCTGCTTCGCGGCCGATGAAGTCGCTCTTGCCGAAAGCGATGAAGCGGTCGAGACCGGTCTGGCCCGGCGTATAGCCTTGCGTGAATTCACGCGACCAGATGCCAAAGCTCTTCTCCAGCCGCAGCGCATTGAGCGCATAGTAGCCGATTTCAGCAAGGCCCAGATCCTCGCCCGCAGCCAGCAGCGTGTCGCGCAACGTGGCGTGCATGGTCACGGGGCAACTGATTTCGAAGCCGAGTTCGCCCGCGATCGACAGCCGCGCCACACGTGCCTGCACCATACCGATGTCGAATGCGCCACAGGCCATGAACGGCAATGCTGCGCCGGAAACATCCTGATGCGTCGTGCGCTCCAGAATCTCCCGCGCATTCGGCCCCGTGAGCAGGAAGCCGCTCATCGTGTCGGAGAGGTCGGCGATGGTGACGCCCTCCGCCGCATGGCTCTCGAACCAGCGCATATGGAATTCCCGGAGATAGTAGGAGCCCATCAGCCAATAAGAGCCGCCGCCCCAGTTGAAGACGGTGAGGTCGCCCTTCAGCCGTCCGTCATGGCCGAGCATCGGCGCCAGGCCGGCCCGCCCCGCCTTCGGCAATCGGCAGGCGAGCAGCCGGTCGAGCCACGCCTCCGCACCCAGCCCCGACACCGCATAGCGCGCATAGGCCGAGATATCGACGAGGCCGGCGGCGCGCCGCACCTGCAGCGCCTCCTCGCCGACGATGTCGAAGGCGTTGGAGCGCCGCAGCGTCGTGCTCTCGGCAAATCCCATCGGCGCGAAATAGGCCGGGATTTCCAGCCCCCAGGAAGCCGTCCATTCGCATCCCGCCGCGCTCATGCCGTCATAGGCGCCGGGGCGTTTCAGCGGCCGGCCGGCGGGCAGCCGTTCATTGGGAAAGGTCATGACGAACCGGCGCGAATAGAACTGGCGCGTCGTCTGCCTGAGATATTCGCGGTTGGCGGCGAAGGCACCGTAGCGAGCGATATCCATGCCGAAGATGTCGGCCTGCGGTTCGCCGAAAATCATCCATTCGGCCAGCGACTTGCCGACGCCGCCGCCCTGGCTGAAACCGGCCATGACGCCGCAGGCGACCCAGTAGTTCTTCAGGCCGCGCACCGGCCCGACAATCGGATTGCCGTCCGGCGTGAAGGTGAAGGCGCCGTTGACCCATTTGCGGATACCGGCCGTCGCCAGGCAAGGGAAGCGCTCATGCGCCTTGGCGAGTTCCGGGCTGATGCGGTCGATGTCTTCCGGGATCAGCTCTATGCCGTAATCCCACGGCGCTCCGTCCATGTTCCAGTGCTTTGGGTTCTGCTCATAGACGCCAAGCAGCACACCCTTGCGCTCCTGCCGCAGGTATGAAAAGCCGTCGAGATCGACGGCGATGCCGATTTCCCTGTCAAGTGCTGCGATCTCCGGAATGTCATCGGTGATGAAATAGTGGTGCTCCATCGGCGTCACCGGCAGGTCGACGCCGGCCATGCGGCCGAGCTGCTTCGCCCACAGCCCGCCGGCATTGACGACATGCTCGGCGATGATGGTGCCCTGCTCGGTGATGACGTCCCAGCGCCCGTCGGCACGTGCTTTCAGCTCGACGACCCGGTTGCGCAAGATGATGTCGGCGCCGCGCTTCTTCGCAGCACCCGCATAGGCATGCGTGGTACCGTACGGGTCGAGATGGCCTTCGTTGGAATCATGCAGGCCGCCAAGAACACCGTTGACGTCGACGATCGGGCAGATCGCCTTGATCTCGTCGGGCGTGACCAGGCGCGCGGTCTCGATGCCGACCGACTGGAACACGGCCCAGGCTGATTTCAGCCACTCCCAGCGCGCGGGATCGCTGGCGATGTTGACGCCGCCCGTCATGTGCAGGCCGATATCCCAGCCGGATTCGGCCTCGATCTCCCGGTAGAGATTGATGGTGTAGTCCTGCAGCGCCGCCACGTTGGGATCGGCGTTGAGCGCATGGAAGCCTGCCGCCGCGTGCCAGGTCGAACCGGCCGTCAGTTCTGCGCGCTCGATCAGCGCCACATCGCTCCAGCCGAACCGCGTCAGGTGATAGAGCACCGAGGCTCCGACCACGCCACCTCCGATGACGACTGCGCGGTAGTGCGACTTCAAGGCTTCCCCTCCACGGTTGGTCCGAAGACTGGAGTATATATCCACTGGACATAAGTGTCCAGTGCCGGCGCGCGCGCATCGTTTTTCGTCGACCGCCGGCATGCACTGCGCGCTGTCACGCAAGCATCATGTTCGCGCCGTAGACCGCGTTTCGGGGAGGCTTGCGCAACATCATCGATGTCGTACCTCTTTCAGTTTTTCGTCCCCCGGCCGCTCCGGCACATCCGTCACAAAGAGGATTATCCATGAAGCACCTGTATCGACCCGCGTCGCTTGGCGTCGCGCTGGCCTTGTTCACCGCCTTGGCGCCGGCGCTCGCCGACAGCACCGCGACCGTCGGCGGCCTCGTCAACAAGGGGCTGGTCGGCGTCGGCCGCATCCCGGCCGCTCAGCGCGACAAGTTCGGCGAGACCTTCGGCTCGGGTTCCGGCATGGCGATCGACGCATCAGGCTGGACGCATGACACCGCCGGCTACAGGGGTTCGCTCTGGCTGTTGCCGGACCGTGGCTACAATGTCGTCGGCACCACCAACTACCGGCCGCGCCTCAACACGATCGCCATCGAATTTGCTCCGGTCGCACCGGGCGCGGCACCTGCTGCCGGCCAGGAGCAGACGGGCGTCAAGGCAACGCTCGCCGACACCATGCTTCTCACCGACGACAAGGGGGCTGATGCCACAGGCCTCGACCCACTCAACGGCGTGCGCGCGGCAAGCGGCGACATGCCGATCCTGCCGCAAGCCGACAATGGCAAGCTGGCGCTCGACAACGAGGCGATCGTGCGGCTGCCCGATGGTTCGATGTTCATCTCCGACGAATACGGCCCGAACATCTATCGGTTTTCCGCCGACGGGCATCTGCTGTCGGCAACCCAGCCACCGGCCGCCTTCGTGCCGATGCGCCACGGCACGCCGAACTTCGCCTCGGACAATCCGGGACCCGGTGCCGCCGAGCCCGATCCGAAGGACCCCGAGACCGGCCGCCAGAACAACCAGGGCCTGGAGGGAATGGCGATGACGCCGGACGGCAAGTTCCTGATCGCGGTGCTGCAATCGGCGCCCCGGCAGGATGGCGGCGATTCGCCCGCGACGCGCCAGAACACGCGTGCGCTGGTCTATGACGCGTCCGACCTCGCCCACCTCAAACTGGCGCATGAGTATGTCGTGCCGTTGCCGGTGTTCAAGGATGCCAAGGGCAAGACCAAGATCGCCGCGCAGAGCGAGATCGTGGCGCTCTCCGACAAGACCTTCCTGATGCTGGCGCGCGACAGCGGCAACGGCCAGGGGCTGAAGGGCGACACCTCGCTGGTGCGCCAGATCTTCGTCGTCGACGTCTCGGCCGCGACCGACATCGCCGGCGGCGCCTTCGATGCCGCCGACAAGCCGCTGGCGCCCAAGGGCGTGCTCGACCCGTCGGTGATGCCGGCCAAGCTGACGCCGTTCATCGACATCAACGACAAGGGCGAACTCGGCCGCTTCGGCCTGCACAATGGCGCGCCGAACGACAAGAACAACCTGTCGGAGAAGTGGGAGGCGATGTCGGTGGTCAGCGTTCTCGATCCGAAGCTGCCCGACGACTACTTCCTGTTCGTCGCCAACGACAACGACTTCCTCGCCCAGGACGGTTTTCAGGTCGGCGCACCCTACAAGGCGGAAGACGGCGCCGATGTCGACACCATGTTCCTGGTCTATCAGGTCACGCTGCCGGGTCTCGCCGGGAAGTAACGGCCACTGCACGGGCGGGCGCGCTTGGCGCGTCCGCTGGGCTCGCGGCAGGCATGAACGGGGCAGCGGCCTTTCAGCCGCGCGTTCGCAAGGGTGCATCTCGGTCCCGCCTGCGATATCATCGTGGACTGGATCCAAATCACCATCCGCCGAGTTGCCCGCCATGGACGAAAAAATGCCCGCGCGCCGGCGCACCGGCGACCTGACCAGCGGCCCGATCCCGCGCACGCTTCTGCTGTTCGCCCTGCCGGTGCTCGGCTCCAACGTGCTGCAGTCGCTCAACGGCTCGATCAACGCCGTCTGGGTCGGCCGTTTTCTCGGCGAATCGGCGCTGACCGCCACCTCTAATGCCAACCTCGTCCTGTTCCTGATCCTCGGCACTGTGTTCGGCATCGGCATGGCGGCCACCATCCTGGTGGCCCAGTCGGTCGGTGCCCGCGACCTGCCCGAGGCGCGCCGCATTGTCGGCACCAGCGCGACGTTCTTCTTCCTCGTCTCGGTTGTCTTCGCGGTCTGCGGCTGGATCTGGGTTGACGCCATTCTCAACACGCTCGGCACACCGGCCGACGCCTTGCCGCTGGCGCGCTCCTATCTGCGCATCATCTTCGTCGCCGTGCCGATGATGAACCTTCTGTCCTTCGTCATGACCGTGCTGCGCGGTGCCGGCGATTCACGCACCCCCTTCTTCTTCATGGCGCTGGCCGTCGTCCTCGACATCGTGCTCAACCCATTGCTCATCGCCGGCATCGGACCGTTTCCCGAACTCGGCATCGCGGGCTCCGCCACGTCCACGCTGATCGGCCAGACGGTTAGCGTGATCGCCATCCTGATCGTGCTCTATGTGCGCAAGCATCCGCTGCGGCTGGCCGGCGCCAACCTCGCTCTGCTGCGGCCCGATCCCACCTTGCTGCGCATCGTCGTCTTCAAGGGCGTGCCGATGGGCCTGCAGATGATCGTCATTTCGGCGGCGGCACTGACGGTGATGGGCATCGTCAATTCCTACGGCTCACAGGTCGCCGCCGCCTACGGCATCGCCGCCCAGCTGTGGACCTACATCCAGATGCCGGCGCTCGCCATCGGCGCCGCGGTGTCCTCGATGGCGGCACAGAATGTCGGCGCCGGGCGCTGGGACCGGATCGGCCGCATCGCCGCCTCAGGCGTCGGCTTCAACCTCGTCCTGACCGGCGCACTGGTTGCCGTGCTGTCGGTTTTCGACCGTTCGGTGCTGAGCCTGTTCCTGAGCCGCGACAGCGCGGCGATCGACATCGCCGTCCACATCAACAATGTCGCCTCGTGGTCGTTCATCCTGTTCGGCATAACCATCGTGCTGTTTGCCACCGTACGAGCCACGGGTGCCGTGATGCCGCCGCTGATCATCCTGGTCATTTCGGTGCTGGTCGTGCGCACCGGCTTTGCCTATTTCATGCGTGGCGTGATCGGCGAGGAAGCGTTGTGGTGGAGCTTCCCGGCGGGTTCGATCAGCTCGCTTGTACTGGCGGCGGCCTACTATCGTTTCGGCCGCTGGCGCACCACGCACATGATCGAGGACAGGCCGGCCGCCGGCGAGCCGCCGGACACCGGTCTTGGCGTGCCGCGCGGACGCGCGCATCTTTCGCCTGAAACACCGAACGGCTGAAGCCAACCCGGTTCCGCTGGACCGCTCCAGGCCCTCAACGCCGTTGTTGTTTCAGCCCAAAAGCCAGCGCCACCAACGCAAACACCACGATCATGCCGGCGAACGCCAGGCTGGCAGCGACGGGACTGGCATAGGTCGAAACGATGCCGATGCCGATGACGGGCAAGGCGTTGCCGACAAAGCAGCAGATGAAGAAGCTGGACACCACTTCGGCGCGACGATCCTTGGGCGCGATCTCGTTCACCACTTGCAGGCCGCCACGGTAACCAAGCGCCGCCGCAACGCCGCAACAGGCCGTCGCAGCAACCATCAGTGCCATCGAGGCCAATATCTGCGCCGCCACCACCAACAAGACGCTTGGGATCATCAATGCCAGCGCAGCCAGCATCGCCTTATTGCTCTTCATGTGCATCAGAACGACAATGCTGATCGCGGTGACGATCGCCAGCTCGAAGAACAGCGCGCCGGCGACGGCATGGTTGGTCTCATGCAGCTGCTGCGCCAGGATGCTCGGCGCCAACGCGGCGTAGAACCCGACCAGCGCCATCGCGCCGAAGCCGGTCACCGCCGGCGCGACGAAGCGCGCACGGATTTCCTCCGGGACGGAAAGTCGCGGCCGCCAGGAGATCCCCCCGAGGCCGCCCGGCTTCGACACCGTTTCGCGAGTGCGCCAGACCAGGATCGTCACCACCACAAGTGCTGCCAGATAGACGATGAAGATCAGCCGCAACGGCCATGGCTCGTATTCAGCCAGAAATCCCGAAATCAGTGCGCCGAGGCCGAGGCCGAGGAAATTGGTGCTGGTGGCAATCACACTGGCGCGCGACTTGTCCGCGCCGGGAAGAAGCTCGGCAATCCACGCGGTTCCGGTCCCCGCGCCGACGCCGATGCCAAGCCCGCTCAGGATGCGGGCGACGTCGAGCGAGACGACGTTTACGGCAAACAGGAAGACAAGCGCACTGACGATGGCGACGAGCATGGCCGCCAGGCTCGCGGGCCGGCGTCCGACAATATCGGAGACGCTGCCCAACATCAGAAGTGCCGCCAGATTGCCGACGACATACACGGCGTAGATCAGCGTCAGGGTGATTTGTGAAAAGCCGAATTGCTGCTTGTAGACGATGTAGAGCGGCGTCAGCACCGTGCTGCCGGCAAACAGCACCGCAATCATCGCGGCGACGGTGGGGATTGCGAGAGCATCGCCACCTGCCCCTTCGTGCGTATGCGCAAAATCGCGAATGGCCATGGCCAACCTCGTCACCAATTTCGGGGATCGAGGATCTAACGCGGTTTCATCCACGACGTTCCAACCGACAGGCAGGCTCCTGACAGCACGGTGGACATTGCTTGAGCGGGATGTCCGCCGGCTGAACAGGCTCGGATCGGGGCCAGCGGCTCCGATCCGTCATCTATCGTTCAACCGGTCGGCGTTACCTGCAAGCAAAGCCGGGCGCGATCTTGCACTTGCCGGGACGCGGCCTGTGCGGCGGCCGATGGTGCGGAGGACGGTGCGGCTTGTGCCAGTGTGGCGGCCGATGCGGCGGACGCACGATGATGATTGGCGGGCGAACGATCTGGGAGCGTTCAAGATAACCGGCGCTGGCCCAGCCGCTCACGCCGCCGCCATGGATTCTACACCAGCCCGGCTGGCAGCCGGTGACATTGACCCTGAAGCCGGCGGGCAGCGTTCCCACTTTGGCGTATCCCGCTCCCGGCCCGCTGCGGACGTTGAGGTTGGTCGAGGTGTGAGCGCTGTAGGCGAAGGCCGCGGCGGACGTCCCGAACACCGCGGCCAGGATGGTCGCGGCCACAAGCAGAAAACGAAATCTCATCAGTCCCCTCCATTCGAATCCCGGCCGTTCATCTGCTTCGGCCAAGACTGCCCTGCAAGAGGAGCGGCCAAGCCAAGAAAAGTCAACAGGTGGGCGGCCGTAACCGTCCTGGCCAGCGGGACTGATGCCGGATTTTCCTTGGACATGGTTGAGGAATTTCGCGGTTGCCATTTATTGGCTCCTCAACATCCGCTAGCGTTACTCTCTTTCGACAATTCATCGCGGGCAAAGGTGGGATCCATGG
Organism: Mesorhizobium sp. M7A.F.Ca.AU.001.01.1.1; assembly: GCF_004022735.1. Lineage (NCBI taxonomy): Bacteria > Pseudomonadati > Pseudomonadota > Alphaproteobacteria > Hyphomicrobiales > Phyllobacteriaceae > Mesorhizobium > Mesorhizobium sp. M7A.F.Ca.AU.001.01.1.1. The sequence continues at coordinate 385 of NZ_RZPF01000140.1, read as the reverse complement.
GCAAAGGCAGGGTCGAGGCATTCACCGATGGCGTCGTGGCTATCATCATCACCATCATGGTGCTTGAGTTGAAAGTGCCGCATGGCGAGGATTTCTCCGCCTTGGTGCCGTTGTGGCCGATCTTCTTCTGCTACGTGCTGTCCTTCATCAATGTCGGCATCTACTGGAACAATCTGCACAACATGTTCCACACCGTTCAGCGGGTCGACGGGCGCGTGCTGTGGGCGAACCTCAATCTGCTGTTCTGGCTGTCGCTGATGCCGGTGACCACAGCCTTCATGGGCGAGAACCACTTTGCGCCGGTGCCGGTAGCAGTCTATGGCACCGACCTCGCGCTATGCGCCATCGCCTACACCATACTCGCCGCCGCGCTGCATCGCCTGCA
>NZ_RZPF01001410.1:0-244 GCF_004022735.1 Mesorhizobium sp. M7A.F.Ca.AU.001.01.1.1 | reverse complement strand
GTGATGTCGCCCTTGTCGGTGGTGATCGTGGTGACGCCATGCGAGGCGTCCGACAGCGTCGCCGTGAACACGTAGTTGGCGACCGCGCCCTCGGCGACCGTCGAGGCGCTCAGGTTGACCGTCGCGTCGGTGGTGGTGTCGGTGACGTTGGCCGTCGCCGTGCCGGTGCCGATCACCAGGTGCTCGAAGTTGCCGCCCGCGGTGGCGGTGATGTTGGCGGTCAGGCTCGATGCGTCGTTGTAGA
>NZ_RZPF01001409.1:0-303 GCF_004022735.1 Mesorhizobium sp. M7A.F.Ca.AU.001.01.1.1 | reverse complement strand
GAACTCGCCCTTGTAGTCGGCACACCAAAGATCGTTAGGGCGACAGCCGTTTGAAAGTGGTGTCCCCGTCGCCCTGTTGCGCCTGCGCTTGCGGCGCTCGACCATGCCGTGGCGGTCGAGCACGGCATGCACGGCCGAGATCGCGGGCCGGTGCACATCCGGATACAGCCGGGCCAGCCGCTCGCGTATCTTCGGCGCACCCCATGTCGGCTTGTCTTGCTTGAGGCGCACAATCAGCTTCTCGATTTGAAACGGAAGCTGATTGGCGTGGCGATAGGGCCGCCGCGATCGGTCCGTCAGCCC
>NZ_RZPF01001408.1:0-378 GCF_004022735.1 Mesorhizobium sp. M7A.F.Ca.AU.001.01.1.1 | reverse complement strand
GGCAGATCCTCTCGCGGCTCTCCGGCGAATTGGCGCAGGGCGCCGCTCGCCTCGAAGAGGAAATCTACCAGCTCATCGGCGAACGCATCAACATCGGTTCGCCAAAGCAGCTCGGCGACATCCTGTTCGGGCGCATGGGCCTGCCCGGCGGTTCGAAGACCAAGACCGGCCAGTGGTCGACCTCGGCGCAGCTTCTCGAAGATCTCGCTGCCGAAGGTCACGAACTGCCGCGCAAGATCGTCGACTGGCGCCAGCTGACCAAGCTGAAATCGACCTATACCGATGCGCTGCCCGGCTTCATCCACCCCGACACCAAGCGCGTCCACACCTCCTACGCGTTGGCCGCTACGACGACGGGACGCCTGTCATCCTCCGATA
>NZ_RZPF01001407.1:0-378 GCF_004022735.1 Mesorhizobium sp. M7A.F.Ca.AU.001.01.1.1 | reverse complement strand
CTTGAGGAAGCCGCGGCGCGAGAACCGCGCGGCGATGATCTCGCCCATGGTGCGGTTGTCGGAAGCGTTGATGGCCGGGCCGTCGTTTTCCTCGAGCAGGCTGGTGCGGAATCGGGTGTCGGGGGAGCGAAGGTCAGTCATGGCTTGCCTCTGGCTGTTGGATTGGCTGGAGCGTGGGTACCTGTTTGACCCCCTTATAATCGCCGGATCACATTTTCGTGACATCGGGAGACCTTTCAGACGCGACAGGCATTGCGCGCAGCGCTGGCTAAGCATTCCCGCAGACCGGAACTGCTCCAGAATCGCCGGTTCGAGATGAAAGGAGACCTTAGGCGGCATCTTGGCCGCGCATCCTGCGACGGCGGACGACATCAGTCG
>NZ_RZPF01001406.1:0-379 GCF_004022735.1 Mesorhizobium sp. M7A.F.Ca.AU.001.01.1.1 | reverse complement strand
GCAACAAAGGCAAGAAAGGCGAAGCAAGCTCGTGACATTTCCAGCAGCCATATCTGTCTCGGCGTGCCGGTTTGCCCCCCGGTTGCCCTCCCATAACATCCCGCCAATCGGCGCCCGGCGCAAGCCGCTTGCTAAGGCAGTTCAGAAGGCCGCCGAGCAAGGGATCCTGGAGCCGAAGACGGTGACCCGCATCGACGAACCTGTGCGGGCGATCGCGAGAGGGTGGCGGTGTTTGCGGCAAGGGATCTTGACCAGCCCAGGGTTTCCTAGCCGATGCGAGCCGGCGGCAGCTCGAACAAAGTGGCGCCGTTCTCCCGGCCGCGCTCGACATAGCCGATGACGCCGAACCATCTTGCGACATCCGGCCCCTGGAGCCAAC
>NZ_RZPF01001405.1:0-380 GCF_004022735.1 Mesorhizobium sp. M7A.F.Ca.AU.001.01.1.1 | reverse complement strand
GTCCGATAATTCAGATTCGGGAACTTCTCGGTCAGCCAGGCATCCACGTTGGTCCGCGCTTCGTCCGCGGTTGCAGCCTTTTCGCAAGCTGCGACTCCGATAATCTCAAATCCGCTGTCTTTATATTTCTCCTGCAGTTCGATCAAATGGGGCATGGCGTGGACACATGGTCGGCACCAAGTCGCCCAAAATTCAACGAGGTAGACCTTGCCGGGCCGAAGGCTCGTGAGGGGCTCGCCACGCAGCCAGTTCTCCACTTTCAGCGCAGGAGCCGGGGACCCCATACGCAGTTCCATCTTGGTGTCCAAAGTCATTCCACACCTTTCGTCTCTTTTGTCGCGGAATATTTTCCAGTCAAAATCGGACACGGTCTCGAGGGC
>NZ_RZPF01001404.1:0-381 GCF_004022735.1 Mesorhizobium sp. M7A.F.Ca.AU.001.01.1.1 | reverse complement strand
TCCATGATCTGTGGGCCGTTGCACGTTGTAAAGTTCCTCAATAGAGACAAAGCCAATCAAATGGGAAACTCGAAATATGCAGAATGACGCTGAAGCACCGCAGGTCCAGTTGTTGCAGCTCACCGCCGACATAGTGGCGGCATATGTCCAGAAGAACGCCATTCCGGCGGCCGGTCTTCCCGAATTGATCGCCAGCGTCAATTCTGCCTTGTCGGGATTGGGTCAGCCGGTGGAAGCGACGCCGCCCGCGCTTGTTCCGGCAGTCAATCCAAAAAAGTCCGTGTTTCCCGATTACATCATCAGCCTGGAGGACGGACGCAAGTTCAAGTCTATGAAGCGCCACCTTGGGTTGCTGGGAATGACACCCGACGAGTACAGAGC
>NZ_RZPF01001403.1:0-386 GCF_004022735.1 Mesorhizobium sp. M7A.F.Ca.AU.001.01.1.1 | reverse complement strand
CAGTGCCCATTGCGCCGCCTTCTCCCAAATGCGGGTTAAGGCCGGCAACGGCTATTCTCGCACGTTTGCCGCTTGATGATTCGACCGCCTTGGCGCCGGCCACCGTGTCCGCAATGATGGACTCCACGGAGATGTTGTCGGCCACGGCGCGAAGCGGGATATGCGAGGTTACGCGGGCCGTCCAGAGAGCCCCCTGGTTATTCATTTCGCAGCAGAAGCCAGTAACACCGAGGCGACTTGAGAAAAAATGCAGTGCGTCGAGCGCCTTGTGACCGGCCAGCCACATCGCCTGTTTGTTGAGCGGACCATAGACAGTCGCATCGAGCTGCCCTGCCCCGGCGGCGTCTGCTGCACTCTGCAGCGCCGCGAGCGTGGCAGTTCCGGCC
>NZ_RZPF01001402.1:0-386 GCF_004022735.1 Mesorhizobium sp. M7A.F.Ca.AU.001.01.1.1 | reverse complement strand
TGTCGTAGATGGTCAGGCAGGCTACCGAAGCGGCCGTCAGCGCCTCCATCTCGACGCCCGTCTTGCCGGTGACGCGCGCCAGCGCGGTGACCTTCAGGCCCGGCAATGCATGGTCGGGCTCGATGTCGACGGAAACTTTGGTCAGCAGCAGCGGATGGCAGAGCGGGATCAGATCATGCGTCTTCTTCGCCGCCATGATGCCGGCGATGCGCGCGGTGCCGAGCACGTCGCCCTTCTTGGCGTTGCCGGCGAGGATCATCTTCAGCGTCTCGGGCTGCATCGCGACAAAGCCTTCGGCGATCGCCGTGCGCGTTGTTTCTTCCTTGTCGCCGACATCGACCATGTTGGCCTCGCCCTGCGCGCCGAGATGGGTCAGGCCTGATACC
>NZ_RZPF01001401.1:0-388 GCF_004022735.1 Mesorhizobium sp. M7A.F.Ca.AU.001.01.1.1 | reverse complement strand
AGATAGAGCGTGGGCAGGATCAAGAACATTAGGGCAAAGATGAAGAACGGCGCCACGCCGATCCATTGCGTCGGCAAGCGGAAGGCGGTCGCCTCCTTCGGCGGCACCGGCTTGGTGGCGAATGCCTGATTTGAAAGCGAGAGATCGGTCATGCGCCGGCTACCGTCTTCGAGGAAGGACCGGGCGGCCTCGCGGCCGCCCGGTGGATTTCAAGTCTTACTTGACGTTGGCGCCGACAGTGGCGTCCCAGTTCTTGCTGATAGCTTCCTTGGCCTTAGCCTGCTCGTCGAGCGACGGGAACGCGGCCGAGGCATAGGATTCCGCCGGCGGCAGCTTGGCCAGCACGTCCGCCGGGATCTTGCCGTTCTTGGCGAGATCGTTGAAGCGG
>NZ_RZPF01000013.1:0-21920 GCF_004022735.1 Mesorhizobium sp. M7A.F.Ca.AU.001.01.1.1 | reverse complement strand
GATATCAGTTCATGCCGTGGGCCGGATGAAAGCCGGCCCCGAGAAGCTGCTGGCCGACCGCTATTTCGAGCGCTTCGCCAAGAGCGGCCCGGCGGTGGGGCTTGAATTTGGCGGCATTGCCGAAATAGCCGAGGGGCGCGGCCAGACTGCCAACGAGCGCCGGCGTGAGGAAGGCCAGAAACTGCAGACGCAGTTGCAGCCCGGCACCGCCCTGATCCTGCTCGACGAACGCGGCAAAAGCTTTTCCTCGGAAGATTTCGCCGGGCGCCTCGGCCTGTTGCGTGACGGTGGCCGCAAGGCGCTGATCATCGCCATCGGCGGCGCCGACGGCCACGATCAGTCGCTGCGCGACCAGGCCGAACTGGTGATGTCGTTCGGATTGCTGACATGGCCGCATCAACTGGTGCGCGTGATGCTGGGAGAGCAGCTTTATCGTGTGGCCACTATCCTTTCGGGACATCCCTACCATCGCTCGTAAGCCGGTGAATTGGTGCGACACACCCGGATTTCCGCCCCAATGCCAACGTAACATTGCATCGAGTGGGCGGTTTCGAACATGGTTGATTGTTCGTTAACGAAGCCACGCATAGAGTCGGGCTTCAATGTCTGAAGACAGAAAATCAAGAACGGGCTCATGGCGCGCGCGCTGCGGAATCGCGGCGGCGGTGCTTGTGCTGTCGCTGCATGCGGGGCGGGCGGAAAACACGCTCGACCTGGCTCCCGATCCGGACCAGAGCCGGGCCGAATATGAACGGGTCTCGAAGGAGATCACGCTGTCGTCGGAACGATTGGCCAAGCTCTCCGCCGACATCGCGACGATCAAGAAGGATCACGCCTCGATCACCGCCGCATTGATCCAGTCGGCGATGACCGAGCAGAAGCTCGGCCAGGACATCGAGGACATCGGCGCCAGGCTGGAAGGGTTGAAGGGCCAGGAACAGAAGATCCGCGCCTCGCTGATGGCGCGGCGCGACGTTCTGGCCGAAGTGCTGGGCGCGCTGCAGCGCATGGGCCTCAACCCGCCGCCGGCGATCCTGGTCAAGCCCGAGGACGCGCTGTCGTCGGTGCGCAGCGCCATCCTGCTCGGCGCGGTGGTGCCGGAACTGCGCCAGCAGACCGATAGCCTGCTTGCCGATCTCAAGGAACAGACCAGGATTACGGCGTCGATCGAGGCCGAACGGGCGCGGCTGACGGCGGCGGTCGGCGACCAGACGGCGGAAAAGAAGCGGCTCGGCATGCTGCTGGAGGCCAAGCAGAAGCTCGAAGCCGACACGCAAACGCAAATGGCCGCGGAAAAGCAGCGATCCGAAGCGCTGGCGGCCAAGGCCGGCAGCCTGAAAGAGTTGATCGCCTCGCTCGAAGCGCAGGCCGACAAGAGCCGCAAGGCCGCCGATGCCGCCAAGGCCGCTGAGCAGAAGACGGCGGATGGCGACAAGACATCCGCGCCGGCGGAACTGGCGTCGCTGCCCGTTCCGGAAAGCAACCAACTTGCCGCCGCGGTGCCCTTTTCGGCGCTGCAGGGACAGATCGCACTGCCGGTGACCGGCCGCATCAAGCGGCGATTCGGCGCCGACGACGGTAACGGCGCGGTGATGCTAGGCGACATGGTTGCGACACAATCGGGAGCCATCGTTACCGCGCCGGCGGATGGAAATGTGCTTTATGCGGGGCCGTTTCGCTCTTATGGTCAACTCTTGATCCTGAACGCAGGCGACGGCTATCATGTCGTTTTGGCGGGGATGAGCAGAATCAGCGTCGCGACCGGTCAATCAGTGCTTGCAGGAGAGCCGATCGGTGCGATGGGAGAGGCCCGGGTGGCGAGCACCTCGGTTTCGAAGAATGGAAATGCCACGCCGGAACTCTATGTCGAGTTCCGCAAGGATGGAAAACCCGTCGATCCGGCCCCATGGTGGGCGGACCGTTTTTCTGGAAGGACGTGAATAATGCGGAAACTGTCGCTTCTGTTTGCCGGTGCGCTGATGGGCGCGTCCGCCATGAGCCTGGTCTATGGCGCACCCGGCTCGGCGGCGAACGCTGCAGGGTCGGAGACCTACAAGCAACTGGCGATCTTCGGCGATATCTTCGAGCGCGTGCGGGCACAGTATGTGACGCCGCCCGACGACAAGTCGCTGGTCGAGAATGCCATCAACGGCATGCTGGCTTCGCTTGACCCGCACTCCTCCTACATGAATGCCGAGCAGGCGCAGGATATGCGCGTCCAGACCAAGGGCGAGTTCGGCGGCCTCGGCATCGAAGTCACCATGGAGAACGATCTGGTCAAGGTGATCACGCCGATCGACGACACGCCGGCCGCCAAGGCAGGCGTGCTGGCCGGCGACTACATCGCCAAGATCGACGGCGAAGAGGTTCGCGGCCTGACCCTCAACGATGCGGTCGACAAGATGCGCGGCCTGGTCAACACGCCGATCAAGCTGACCATCCTGCGCCAGGGCGCCGACAAGCCGATCGAACTGACGGTCGTGCGCGACATCATCAAGGTCAAGGCGGTCAAGTTCCGGGTCGAGAACGACATCGGCTACATGAAGATCACCTCCTTCACCGAAAAGACCTACGACGACCTCGAGAACGCCATCGACACCATCAAGAAGCAGATTCCCGACGACAAGCTGAAGGGCTACGTTCTGGATCTCCGCCTCAATCCGGGTGGCCTGCTCGACCAGGCGGTGAGCGTGTCCGATGCCTTCCTCAACCGCGGCGAGATCGTCTCGACGCGCGGCCGCGACCCCAAGGACGTCACCCGCTTCGACGCCAAGCCCAAGCAGGTCGACGACATCAACGGCAAGCCGATGATCGTCCTGGTCAATGGCGGTTCGGCCAGTGCCTCGGAAATCGTCGCCGGCGCGCTGCAGGACCTGCGCCGCGTCACGGTGGTCGGCACGCAGTCCTTCGGCAAGGGTTCGGTGCAGACCATCATTCCGCTCGGCGAGAATGGTGCGCTCAGGCTGACGACGGCGCTCTATTACACGCCGTCCGGCAAGTCGATCCAGGGCAAGGGCATCACGCCCGACATCAAGGTCGAACAGCCACTGCCGCCGGAACTGCAGGGCAGGGATCTGACGCGTGGCGAATCCGATCTCAAGGGCCATATCAAGGGCGCCGACGAGAGCACGACGGGTTCGGGCTCGGCCGCCTATGTGCCGCCGGATCCGAAAGACGATCTGCAGCTCATCTATGCCGAGCAGCTGCTGCGTGGCCAGAAGACCGATCCGTCCTTCCCGCCCAATCCGCAAAAGGCGGTTCTCAACCAGTAGGGATCTGGAGCGGCGCACGCGCCGCTCCATCTTTCTGTTTGAGCATGATGGAAGCAATGCGATGCTGCCGGGACCGAAAGGTTCCGGCAGTTTGATTCGGGGGCGAGGCAAAGCTCCCAAGGCATGGCGCGGGGGTGCGCCGGGATTGATGAATTCGCGCATGCCGTTTCGAAGTGGCTTCGCCTTCGGAGCCATGCGCCCGGGGATTACGCTTGACTGATATCGGCAAGGACATCGAACGCCCGCTCGGACAGGCAGTCCGGCCGCCGCGCGCCGCCGGCAAGCTCAGCGGCGGTGCGATCATGGCGACAGTGGCCGTGCTGGTGGTGGCAGGCATCTCCGGCGCGATCGCGCTCAGGGAAAAGCCGTTTCGTAAGCCGCAACAGGTTGCCGTTTCAACGCCGAAAGTGACCGCGGCGGCCGAACCTGCCGCCGCGCCGCCTGCATTGGCCCCGGCGGCACCGAAGCCGGAGGCGCCGGTCAAATCAGGTGGGCCGCAGATCATCCATGTGCAGACGGAGGAGGGCGATGGGCCGCCCAAGGCAGCGATCGTCATTCGCGACCCGTCGACCGTCGGCCAGAACCTGAAGGTCGCGCATATTCCAGACAAGGCGCTGATCGAGGCCAGCGAGACCGGGCCGTTGCCGGTGCGCGCCGCCGATGGCAGGCGGCCGTTCGACGTCTATGCGCGGCCCTGGTCGGGCGGGCGCGGCGCACGGGTGGCGATCGTCATCGGTGGACTTTCGGTTTCGCAGACCGGCACCCAGGCGGCCATCGCCAAGCTGCCGGCGGAAGTGACGCTGGCCTTCGCGCCGCAAGGCAACAGCATCGGCCGCTGGATGCAGGCAGCCAGGCAGAGCGGCCACGAGATCGTCATGCAGGTGCCGCTCGAACCGTTCGATTATCCCAAGGTCAATCCGGGACGCAACACGCTGACGGTGGCGGCGAGCGCGGACGAGAACCTGAAGAGCCTGCACTGGGCGCTGTCGCGGACGACCAACTATACCGGCGTCATGAACTATATGGGCGCCCGCTTTTCCGCTGCCGCGGCGGCGATGGAGCCGTTCATCGCCGAGCTCGGCAAACGCGGCCTCGCCTATATCGATGACGGCTCGTCGGCGCGCAGTCTGGCGCCGGATCTGGCGCTGAAGGACGGCGTGCCCTTCGTCGCCGGCGACATGGCGATTGATGCCGTGCAGGATCGCGGCGAAATCCTGAAGAAGCTCGACAGCCTGGAGGCGACCGCGCGGGCCAAAGGCACTGCCGTCGGCATCGGTTCGGCCTTCGACCTGACGGTCGATACCGTGTCATCCTGGGTGGTCGAGGCCAAGAAGCGCGGCATCGAGATCGTGCCGATTTCAGCGGTGGCTATCGATCCGCAAAAAGGCTAGCCCTCGGAAGACGGCTGGAAAGAGTGACTGATGCCAAAGACGAACAAAATCGACCGCGAAACGCTGCCTTACCGACCCTGCGTCGGGCTGATGATCCTCAATGCCGAGGGCCTGGTCTGGGTCGGGCACCGCATTGCCGAACCGGACAGCGAATTTGCCGGCACGACGCAGCTCTGGCAGATGCCACAAGGCGGCATCGACGAGGGCGAGGAGCCCCTGCAGGCGGCCGAGCGCGAGCTCTATGAGGAGACCGGCATGCGCGGCGTCTCGCTACTGGCCGAGGCGCCGGACTGGATCAACTATGATTTGCCGGAGCATCTCGTCGGCATCGCCTTCAAGGGCCGGTATCGCGGCCAGACGCAGAAATGGTTCGCCTTTCGCTTCCACGGCGATGTCAGCGAGATCCAGATCAATCCGCCGCCGGGTGGCCACACCGCCGAGTTCGACAAATGGGCATGGCGGCCGATGCAGGACCTTCCCGACCTGATCGTGCCGTTCAAGCGCCATGTCTATGAGGATGTGGTGGCGGCGTTCCGGCATCTGGTGCGATAGTAGGGGAGTAGGGGAGTAGGGGAGTAGGGTTGAATGTTCTGTTGCGGTCCGCGCCAAATTCTACTGACTACTGACTACTGACTAACCCATCCACCACAAGAACGGTCGCCATGAACGACGCCCTCCAAAAATCGCCGCCAGAAGAGGTCACCGCCACGAGCGAAGTGGCGGCTGGGGCCATCCTCACCATCGATCTCGGTGCAATCCGTGAAAACTACCGGCGGCTGAAGGCGCGGTTGGGCGATGTTGCCTGCGCTGGTGTGCTCAAGGCGGACGGCTACGGCCTTGGCGCCGGCCAGGTCGGGGCGGCACTGCTGCGCGAAGGCTGCGATATCTTCTTCGTTGCGCTTCTGGGCGAAGGCGTCGCCCTGCGCCGCTCGCTTGGGGCCGGCCCTGCCATTTTCGTGTTGAACGGCATTCCGCCCGGTGCCGAGCCGGACGCCGTGGCAGCAAACCTTTGCGCTGTTATCAACAGCCACGAGCAACTGGCAGCCTGGCGTGCTGCGGCCCGCCGCGCCGGCCGAAAACTGCCGGCCGCGGTCCAGGTCGACAGCGGCATGTCGCGGCTCGGCATGGCGCCTCGGGATGTGGATCGCATCGCCGCCGATCCGCAGGCTTTCGACGGCATCGACATCCGTTACGTGATGAGCCATCTGGCCTGCGCCGACGAGCCGGAGCATCCGGCCAATGAGAAGCAGCGGTCGGTGTTCGAGCGGCTGCGCGCAATGTTGCCGAAGGCGCCGGCGTCGCTGGCCAATTCCTCCGGCATCTTTCTTGGGCCGTCCTTTCACTACGATCTCGCCCGCCCCGGTGCCGCCCTCTACGGCATCAATCCGACGCCGCCAAAGTCCAATCCGATGCTGCCGGTGGTGCGGCTGCAGGCAAAGGTGGCACAGACGCGCAGCGTCGAAAAGGGCGCCGGCGTCGGCTATGGCCACAGCTATCATGCGCAAGGCCCGCTCAGGCTGGCGACGATTTCGTTCGGCTACGCTGATGGCTGGCAACGCCGCGCCGCGTCCGCCGCCTGGTTCGAGGGCGTGCGGCTACCTTTCGTCGGGCGGGTGTCGATGGATTCGATCATTCTCGACATTTCCGCCCTGCCGGCCGGCAGGCTGCGCGAGGGTGATCTGGTCGAACTGCTCGGTCCCTCGCAAAGCGTCGATGACGCCGCCGGCCATGCCGGCACCATCGGCTACGAGATCCTGACCAGCCTCGGTCCGCGCTTCCATCGGCGCTATGTCGGCGGTTGAGCGGTTTGGCCGCGCTTGACAAGCGGACGCCTGTCGGCAAGGCTCCATGCATGAGCAACCCAGCTTATATCAGAACCTTGTTCAGGGTCTGCCCGATCGCGGGATCGTAGCCCCGGCGCGGTCGCCTTTTGGCGTCCGTCCGAACCGGGGCATTTCTACCTGACATTATCATTCCCGAGCCAGACAGCTTCGCGGCTGCCGGTTTTTCATCAAGCCACCGTTTGCGCGGCGGCAGGCGCGCGTCTGTTCGATGCGCCAAGTCATGAGGTTTGCCATGCAACATGCAACAGGATTGCGTCCACCGAGCCGGCTTCTGGTCACCGATGCCGACCATCATAGGCTGACGGGCCTGGCGCGGGCGTCGCTCGACCGCGTGCCCGAGACGGCCGAAGAATTGCTTTCGGAGATGGACCGTGCCGTTGTCACGGCAGCGGCTTCCATGCCGGCCAATGTCGTGCGGATGGGCTCGGCGGTAACAATCCGCAACGATGGCGGCAACATCCAGCGCGTCACGCTGGTCTATCCCGGCGAAGCAGACATCAGTGAAAACAGGATCTCGGTGCTGACGCCGATGGGGACGGCGCTCATCGGCGCGACCGCTGGGCAGACGGTGTGCTGGAGCAGCCGTGGCGGCCGGGAACTGTCGGCGACCATCGAAGTGGTCGATACGCCGGCCTGCGGGCGGGAGGGGGCCTGATCATGGAGACGGTGATGACAGGCGCGAATTTCCAGCTGACGACAAAGGACTTCGCCGTCCTCGAAATCATGTTGGAGCGTCGGCGGGCTTTCGCGGATCCGATTGTTCCAATGCTTGAAGACAAGCTTTCCAAGGCCGAGGTCGTCGCGATGGATTCGGTCGGATCCGATATCGTGACGCTGAACAGCAGGCTGGTATTCCGTGTCGATGCCGGCCCCGCCCAGACCCGGACCCTGGTGCAGAATGAGGTGCGCGGCCCGGTCGGCTCCAGCCTGTCGATCATGACAAGGCGGGGGCTTTGCATGCTCGGCATGGCCGAGGGCCAGACTGCATGGATCGAACAGGCCGACGGCAGGCGGGAGTCGGTCCTGATCGCGACCGTGCTCTACCAGCCGGAGGCCGCGCGGCGTGCCGTCAGGGAGAAATCCCAGGCCGAGGCGCGACGGCCGCATGGGCTCACCCTCGTCTACAGCGCCGCAGCCGATTGGCGGCCCCTTGGCGAAAGGGCCGGAATGCGGCAGACAGGGGACGACGACCCCGGTCCTGCGGCGGCGTGAACAGGCAACACTGCATGATCTCGAAAATCGGCATCGATTTTCGCCGGGGATCATGCGCAAATCGGAATGCGCCGCGTCCAGGCGTCCTCAAGGGCGTGCGACGCGGCAAGGAGTAAACGATGAAGATCATGGTGCTGGGCGGCGGCGTCATCGGAGTGACCACGGCGTACTTTCTCGCCGAGGCCGGCCACGAGGTGACGGTTCTCGACCGCCAGAAAGGCCCGGCGCTGGAAACCAGCTTCGCCAATGCCGGCGAAATTTCGCCCGGCTACGCCTCGCCCTGGGCCGGGCCCGGCATTCCGCTGAAGGCGATCAAATGGCTGCTGATGAAGCATGGCCCGCTGGTGGTGCGGCCGGCCTTCGATCCGCATATGTGGACATGGCTCATCAAGATGCTGCGCAACTGCACGGCCGAGCGCTATGCGATCAACAAGGCGCGCATGGTGCCGCTGGCCGAATACAGCCGCGATACGCTCAAGGCGCTGCGCGAAGCGACCGGCATCGCCTATGACGAGCGGACCCAGGGCACGCTGCAGCTGTTCCGGACGCAAAAGCAGCTTGACGGCACCGGCGGCGATGTCGAGGTGCTGAAGAAGTATGGCGTGCCTTACGAGATCCTCGACCAGGACGGTTGCATCGCGGCTGAGCCTGGCCTTGCCGGGGTGCGCGAAAAGTTCGTCGGCGGCCTCAGGCTGCCGCACGACGAGACCGGCGACTGCAAGATGTTCACCGACAGGCTGGCCGAACTCTGTGTGGCCCGTGGCGTCAAGTTCGAGTACGACGTGACGATCTGGCGCGTCATCCGCAGCCGCAACCGCATTGCCAATCTCAGCACCAGCAAGGGCTGGAAGACCGCCGACGCCTATGTGATGGCGCTGGGCAGTTATTCGGCGGGTTTCATGCGCCGAGTGAAGCGGCCGATCCCGGTCTATCCGGTCAAGGGCTATTCGATCACCGTGCCGATCAAGGACGCGGCGGCGGCGCCGGTCTCGACGGTGATGGACGAGACCTACAAGGTGGCGATCACCCGGCTTGGCGACCGCATCCGGGTTGGCGGTACGGCCGAGATTTCCGGCTTCGACCTCAGGCTGCACGAATCGCGGCGGCGCACGCTGGAACACTCGGTCGGCGATCTCTTTCCTGGCGCCGGCGCGATGCGGGACGCGACGTTCTGGTGCGGGCTGCGGCCGATGACGCCGGATGGTCCGCCGCTGATCGGCCGCACCGAGCTTTCCAATCTCTATCTCAACACCGGCCACGGCACGCTCGGCTGGACCATGGCTTGCGGCTCGGGCAAGGTGCTGGCCGACATCATCTCCAACCGGGTGCCTGACATCGACGTCCGCGACCTCGCGCAGGAGCGCTATCTGCGCTAGAGAGTCAGAACGCCTGCCGGACCCAGTCCTCGTCGAAAAGCAGCCGGTAGGCCCACGGGATCGTCACATTGGTGGCGACCGGTTTGGAGTGGGCGACATAGTCGTCATAGATCGGCTTCATCCTGGTGTAGAAGGCCGGATCGAGCACCATCATGCCGTTCTCACTGTCGTGGAAGAAGCTGCGGTTGTTGAGGTTGACCGACGAGATGGCGACCAGCCTTTCGTCGATCATCATGATCTTGGAATGCAGCACCACGTCAGGCGCCTTGAACTCGCGGATGTTGATGCGATCGCCATATTTCTCGACAAACAGCTTGTTGAGCGCGGTGAGAAACTTGCCGCCGATATCGCCCTTGAGATCGATGCGGCCGACAATGTCGATCCTGACGCCGCGGGCGAGCGCCCGGTCAACAGCCTGGGCAAGCTTGGGCGTCAGGTTGAGGTAGGGATTAACGATCTGGATATGGTGCTGGGCGGCGTCGACCAACTCGACGAAATAGTCCTCCAGCGCATGGCCATCCTCGTAAGGCACCGAAATGAAGTGTCGTGCCGTGCCTGAAGGACGGGCGCCGTCGGACCGGACCGGAATGGAGAAGGGGCGCGCCAGATTGGTGTCGGCGTCGCGCAGCCACACTGTCGAAAGATGCGCGGCAAGGGTCTCGACCGTGGCCGGATCGGCGAACTCGATGTCGAAGTCGCTCCAGTTCGAATAGTAGTTCAGCGACAACCCGTCGGTCTTGCCGTATTGCTCAAGGTCTGGATAGCGCGACAGATCGATCGGCTGGTGGAACAGGAAGCCGTCATGGATGTTGCGGCCGCCGATGATGGCGCGCGACCGCCGTGGATCGTCGGCAAGCGTCGCCAGCATCTTGACGTGATGGACCTTGTGCAATTGTGAAATCTGCTCGTCGATCGGCGCGCCCCGGTCCGCCCGCCAGCGATATTCCTGCAGCCCGACATTGGGGAATTCGGCCGCCAGCCGATGCAGCATGGCGTCGTCCTTGTCGCGCTCCAGCACGTCGGTGACCAGGATGCGCACCTTGGTGCCGAGGGCTGCATGATGACGGATCAGCCGTTCGATGATGCGGCCGGAGAAGTCGGCCTTGAACTCCAGGGATGACAGATAGATCAGCTTCAGTTTTGGGGCCCTGGAGAAGTCGAGCGGCAGCTCCGGGTCGCCCTTGTCGATGGCGCTGTCGGACAGCGGCGCTCCCATCAGCGCCTCGACCTTGGCGTTGAAGCCGTCGCGCGATTTGCGCAGCAGGCGCGGCTTTCCGATCGGCAAGGCACAGGTCTGCGACAGCCAACGGCTGGCATAGAAGGCGCGGCTGAGAGGATCGAGGCCGGTTGGGTCTGGCGTCGGGCAACGCTCGTAGCGACTGTCGAAAGCGGCAAGCGCCGGATCGGCGGTCTCTTCGCGTCGGATGGTGAGCGGCGCGCCGGCCGGAGCAAGGCTGGAGCGGATTCTTGCCGCGCAGCGGTTCAGGCCGTCACTTGGAAACAGGCTGACCGTATCGTCCTCGCCGGACAGGCGAAAGCGAAATGCCGTGCCCGTGGCGATGGTGCGTGAAGCGCCGCCGGCACGGATCGCCAGCGTGCCGTCGCAGACGCCTTCGATGTCGGCCGGTTGCTTGCCGGCCTGGCGCAGCACGATCTCGACGCTGCGCGCTTGCAGGCCGGAGAAATCGAAGGTCTTGGGCGCCGAAGGCCGCGCCGCCGCATCGATGTAGAGCGTCTGTCGCGACACCCGCCAGCGTCCGTCAAAATGACCCTCGCCGCTGTTGGCGTCGGCCGGCGGCAGATGCGTTTCGGCAACCGGCCCGGCCAGTTTTTGCAGCGTCCGGTAGGTCGCCTGGAAATCGCTGTTGGCGATCTCATGGCGGTCGTGGCCGAAAGGGCCGGTGCCGTTGGCGCGGTCCATGGCGCCAAGCTGATGGCGGGCGAGCAGCGCCAGGAAGCGTTTTTCGTAGTCGCTGGTGCCGGCGTCGCCGAAAAACTGCGCGGCGGCGATCCGCGGCCCAGCTGTCTCCGCGGAGAGCGCGGGTCGCGCGCAAGCGCTCTGGCCTTGCAGGAGATCGCAGGCATTGCGACCAGTACCGGCACAGCCGGCAAGGACAGCCAGCCCGAACAGAACAACGGCGATGAATGCGCGACCCTTCACCCGGCCGCTCCGGTCTTCAGGGCGCTCAATTGCGCCGGATCGCGCGGCGGCATGAAGCCCTGCGGGAAGACCTTGCAGACGGGAATGGCGAAGGTGGCGATCAGCAGTTCGGCCTCGCCGCGCATCTTGCGCGGCGTTGCGTTGTCGTCACGGATCGCTTTCGCCGAGGCGACCAGGGCGCCGTCGCAGTCGCAATGGTTGTGGCGGGCGATGTAACAGGCGTCATGCGTCTGGCAGGCCGCGTCGAGGCGGTCGACCGGCCGGGCCGACAGATCGCCGGTGCGGGTGCCGGGGCCGCAATAATTGCCGAAGACGAAAGGCGAAGGCCGCGCCATGGCGTAGCGGATCGGTTTGGGCAGTTCGGCCTCCGGGACCTTCGTCCACGGATTGGCGCAAGCGGAAACGAAAAGCAGCGGCAGGATGGCAAGAACGGCTCGCATGTCTATCCGCGCCAGCTTTCTGAAAGGTTCCCCACCCGGCGACCTGCCCGTGGCCGGCGACCGCACGCCTGATGCCACACTGGCCGGTTTTGTGGCAAGGAAAAGGCGGCACGGCCAAAGCGTATCGCGTTTGATCGGATTCATGCGATGCGCTTTAGCGTCTTAGTTTATGCATGTCGTTCGCCCAAAACCGAGATCAGTTTTGGGCGACATGCCTCAGACGAACAGGTTCCGCTCCCGCTCCACCATCTTGGTGATGAAGCTGGCGACGATCTGGACGCGGCGCAGTGGCCTGACCGATTCGTGATAGACCAGCCAGTAGGCGCGGCGGATGGGTGCCACGACATCGACCGGCACGAGTTCCGGCATCGAGCGGGCGACGAAGGTGTGCAGGATGCCGATGCCGGCGCCCGAGCGCACTGCTTCGGCCTGGCCGAGCGCCGAGGAGATGGCGAAACTGGTGCGCCAGTCCGCGCTGAATTCGGCCGCGTAGTCGAGCGAAGGGCTGACAATGAGATCCGGCACATAGCCGATAAGGGTGTGCTGGCCGAGTTCGGCCGCTGTTTTGGGCAGACCATTGGCATCGACATAAGCGCGCGAGGCAAACAGGCCGAGCGAATAGTCGACCAGCTTTCCCGCCACCAGCCGGCCTTCGGTCGGCCGCTCGACAGTGATGGCGATGTCCGCCTCGCGGCGCGACAGGGAGAAGGAGCGCGGCACCGGCACAAGCTGGATCGTCAGTTCGCGGTGCAGGGCGGTCAGCGCGCCAAGGCGTTTGGCCAGGAAGGCAACGCCAAAACCGTCCGGGGCGCCGATGCGCACCGTGCCGGAAACATCGTCGCCTTCGCCTGATATGGTCGAGCGCGCGGCGATCATGTCGCCCTCCATGCGCTCGGCAATGTCGAGGAAGCGCTCGCCGGCGGGAGTCAGCTCGCTGCCGGTGGTCAGCCGGCGAAACAGCTTTGTCCGAAGCGCATCCTCGAGTGCGGCGATGCGGCGTGAGACGGTGGCGTGGTTGAGCTCCAGCCGTTTGGCGGCGCCAAGGATCTGGCCGGCACGCGCCACGGCAAGGAAGATGCGGACGTCATCCCAGTTCATGGGGATGGTCCAGATGACAATCGCTGACGCCGCGTCCTGTGGTGGAAACTCAATCTCTCAATCCCTGCTGCTATCAGACGGGGTCTCGCATTTGCGAGAATTGATGCTCGTCCGTCAACCGCTATCTACTTTCCGCACAACGGTTGCGTTCTCCGTCGCGTTGCCATCCGCCGGCCAAAGGCGGACAATGCAGCATCACAAACAAGGGAGAGAAATCATGATCGACTATGGTCATTTCATCGGCGGCAAGCACGTCGCCGGGACCAGCGGCCGCAAGCAGGATGTCATGCAGCCGATGGACGGCTCCGTGCGCGGCACGGTGGCGCTGGCATCACAGGCGGAACTGCGCGCTGCGGTGGAGAACGCCAAGGCTGCGCAGCCGAAATGGGCCGCAACCAACCCGCAGCGTCGCGTGCGCGTGCTGATGAAGTTTCTCGAACTGGTCGCCCGCGACTATGACGAACTGGCCGACATCCTGGCGCGCGAGCACGGCAAGACGATCGCCGACGCCAAGGGCGACATCCAGCGCGGCCTCGAAGTGGTCGAAGTCTGCATCGGCGCGCCACACATGATGAAGGGTGAATTCACCGACGGCGCCGGCCCCGGCATCGACGTCTATTCGATGCGCCAGCCGCTCGGCGTCGTCGCCGGCATCACGCCGTTCAACTTCCCGGCAATGATCCCGCTGTGGAAGATCGCGCCGGCCATCGCCTGCGGCAACGCCTTCATCCTGAAGCCTTCGGAGCGCGATCCGGGCGTGCCGATGCGCATCGCCGAACTGTTCCTCGAAGCTGGCCTGCCGGCGGGCATCCTCAATGTCGTCAATGGCGACAAGGACGTGGTCGACGCCATCCTCGACGATCCCGACATCAAGGCCATCGGCTTTGTCGGCTCGACGCCGATCGCCCACTACATCTATTCGCGCGGCACGGCCGCCGGCAAGCGCGTGCAGTGCTTCGGCGGCGCCAAGAACCACATGATCATCATGCCCGATGCCGACATGGACCAGACGGTCGACGCGCTGATCGGCGCCGGCTACGGCTCGGCCGGCGAACGCTGCATGGCGATCTCGGTTGCCGTCCCGGTCGGCAACGACACCGCCAACCGGCTGATGGAAAAGCTGATCCCGCGCGTCGAAAGCCTGAAGGTCGGTCCTTCGACCGACTCTTCCGCCGATTTCGGCCCGCTGGTGACGCGCCAAGCCCTGGAGCGGGTCAAGGGCTATGTCGACACCGGCGTCAAGGAAGGCGCCAAGCTGGTCGTCGACGGCCGCGGCTTCTCCATGCAGGGCTATGAAGACGGCTACTATATGGGCGGCTGCCTGTTCGACAACGTCACCGCGGACATGCGCATCTACAAGGAAGAGATCTTTGGGCCGGTGCTGTCGGTTGTGCGCGCGCCGACCTATGAGAGCGCGATCAAGCTCGCCAACGACCACGAGATGGGCAATGGCGTCGCCATCTTCACTCGTGACGGCGATGCCGCGCGCGATTTCGCAAGCCGTGTCCAGGTCGGCATGGTCGGCATCAATGTGCCGATCCCGGTGCCGATCGCCTACTACACCTTCGGCGGTTGGAAGGCGTCTTCCTTCGGCGACCTCAACCAGCACGGCCCGGACGCGTTCCGTTTCTACACCAAGACCAAGACGGTGACCTCGCGCTGGCCGTCCGGGATCAAGGACGGTGCCGAATTCGTCATCCCGACGATGAACTGACCGGACAACAGATTGATTTTGAATTTGAGGCCCGGGCGCTCGCGCCCGGGCTTTTTTGCAGTCCGGCGACGACCCTATCTGCGTGAACGCTAATGTGATGGAACCAAGTGGGCATCTGCCGTCTTGGTTTGCAGTCCTGCCGCAAGGAGGTACGGCAGATCAAGCAACGGCGCTGGCGACAGCTTCGGGGACATCGTCTGGCGCAAGGAGGTGTCAGATGACCCGTCTTGTGGCAACGCTATTTTTCGCGGCGGTTTCCGCGTTTGCCGCCGTCCCGGCGATGGCGGAGCAATGCGCAGCCCGTGCGGATATGATCAAAGCGCTCGGGGAAAAATTCCACGAAAGCGAGGCTGCGCGCGGCCTGGTCAACCCGAGCGTCATTCTTGAGATATTCGTCTCCGACCAGGGCACCTGGACGATCCTTGCCACCGACACGCATGGTCAGAGCTGCGTCATCACGGCGGGCGAAGGCTGGGACGGTTCGTTGATGGCGGCGGCTGCCTTGCCAGGGACGTGATCCGAGCTTCGAGGAAGCACCGGCGACGAAAGCGCATCGGATTAAAAGACGCTCAGCGCGTCGCCGCCGTTTCGGCGTGGCCGCGCAGCAGCGCCATCAGGCGTTTGGCATCCTTGGCCGCGGCCTCCTCGTCGCCGGCAAGGATCGAGCGGATCAGCGCGACATGGTGCTCGGCGGATTCGGCAAGACCGGTCTCGGCCTTGTAGCGGAACCAGAAGCGGCGGCTGTGGGTCTGCAACGGGGCGGCCAAACGGGCGGCGAAGGGATTGTCGGCAGCCAGTGCCAACGCTTCGTCAAGTGCCTTGTCGGCCTGAATGAAGGCAAGCACGTTGCCCGAGATCACCGCTTTCTGCATGGCAAGCGCTGCTTCGTGAAACAGGTCGGCGGCCTCGCGGGTGACGAAGCGGGCGGCCGAGCGGGCCAGCACCACCTCGACGCCGCGACGCGCGTCGAGCACGCGCAGCCAGTCGCCGGGATGCAGCGGGGCGATGGCGATGCCTGCGCGCGGCCTGATGTCGAGCAGCCCTTCCCAGGCCAGCCGCTGGATCGCCTCGCGCACCGGTGTCCTGCCAAGCCCGAGCCTGTCGATCAGGGCGCCCTCGGTGACGAAGCTTGCCGGGGCCAGTTCGAGCGTGACGATCATGTGCTCGAGCACATGGTAGGCCCTGGTCGCGGCCGGCTCCGCCGAGGTGCTTGCTGCCGTGGATATCAAATGCGCTCTCCTGATATATCTTGAATATATCATAACGGATTCCGCATTGACAGCGGGTTTGTTAATAGATATACCAGTGATATATCAGATGGAGAGATGATCATGTGGACCGGAGTTTTTCCTGCCGTCACGACCAAATTCACCGCGGATGATCGCCTCGATCATGCCGAGATGGAGCGCTGCTTCAACCTGCAGATGGAAGCTGGCTGCGACGGCATCATCGTTTGCGGATCGCTCGGCGAGGGGCCGATGCTGTCGCCCGATGAGAAGATCGAGGTGCTGAAGACCGCACAAAAGGTCGCCGGCAAGAAGCCGGTGCTGCTGACGGTCAACGAGGCCGGCACACGCGAGGCCGCCAGCATCGCCAAGCGCGCGAGCCGGGAAGGCGCCAACGGCCTGATGGTCGTGCCGAGCCCGATCTACCACACCAATGCGGAAGAGACGGTCGCGGCGCTGCGCGCGGTCGCGCAGGCTGGCGACCTGCCGGTCATGATCTACTCCAACCGGCTTGCCTACCGCGTCGACGTCAGCGTCGACCAGATGGAGGAGCTGGCGTCGGACGAGCGCTTTGTCGCGATCAAGGAATCCTCCGACGACATCCGTCGTTCGACCGAGATCATCAATCGCCTGGGCACTCGCTACGACCTGTTCACCGGCGTCGACAATCTGGCCTTCGAGGCGCTGTCGGTCGGCGCCATCGGTTGGGTGGCCGGACTGGTCACCGCGTTCCCGCGCGAGACGGTCGCCATCTACCAGCTGATGAAGCAGGGTCGCCGCGAAGAGGCGCTCGGCATCTACCGCTGGTTCCGGCCGCTGCTCGATCTCGACGTCTCGACCTATCTGGTCCAAAACATCAAGCTTGCCGAAGTGTTCGCGATCAACACAAATGACCGCGTTCGCATGCCGCGACAGCCGCTGTCTGGCGATCGCCGCAAGTCCGTCGAGAAGATCGTCAAGGATGCGCTCGCGGTGCGGCCGACACTGCCGCAGTTCTGAGGCTTCTTCTTCCTGTTCGCAGGGAGAAGATGGTGGCAGCCAGATAAGGGGCAGCGCCCACGTGCAAGGAAATTCCAAGTCGACAGAAGCGGGGCGCAGCCCCTCATCCGCCCTTCGGGCGCCTTCTCCCCGTGAACGGGGAGAAGGGTTGGACATAGCCATCGTCGGTGGCGGCATCATCGGTATCTGTGCCGCTGCTTCTCTCGCTGAGGCGGGACGCAGGGTCACCGTCTTCGATCGCACAGGCATTTGCGAGGTGACGAGCTCGGGCAATGCCGCCGCCTTCGCCTTCTCCGACGTGCTGCCGCTGGCGCACAAGGGCATGATGCGGCAGCTGCCGAAATGGCTGGCCGATCCGCTCGGCCCGCTCAGCATCCCGCCCGCCTACCTGCCGACGCTTCTGCCCTGGCTGATCCGCTTCTGGCGCGCCGGTGCGCCGGGGAAATACGAGGCGAGCCTTGCCGCTCAAGCAGGCATGATGAAGCTTGCCGAGGCGGAGTGGATGGGCTTGCTCGATCGCTCCGGCACGCGGTCGATGCTGCGCGAGGATGGCTCGCTCGAGCTTTACGAAAGCGAAGCCGAATTTCAGGCCGGGCTGCCCGGCTGGGCGGCGCGTAAGCGTTTCGGCATCGGTTTCCGCCACGTCGAGGGCGAGGAACTGGCCGCCTTGCAGCCGGGCCTGTCGCCGCGCTTCATCAAAGGCACGTTCGTGCCGGGATGGAAGACGGTCGCCGACCCGAAACTGCTGGGCAAAGCGGTGTGGACCTATGCGCAGGCCAAGGGCGCTCGCTTTGAGCTGGTCCGGATCAGCCAAGTCGCGGCGGATCAGGATGGAGCGACGCTGACGTTGGCAGACGGCACGACCAGAGAGGCCCGGCACCTCGTCGTCGCCGCCGGCGCCTGGTCGCATCTGCTGGCTAAGCAACTCGGCGATCGCATTCCGCTGGAGACCGAGCGCGGCTACAACACCACCTTGCCCACGAGTGCCTTCGACGTGAAGCGGATGCTGATCTTCTCCGGCCATGGTTTCGTCGTCACGCCGCTCGAAACGGGTCTGCGCGTCGGCGGCGCCGTCGAACTCGGCGGCATCGAACGGCCGCCCAATTATGCCAGGTCGAAGGCGCTGCTGCAGAAGGCACAGAAATTCCTGCCGGGGCTCGATCCCTCGGGCGGGCGCGAATGGATGGGGTTCCGCCCCTCGCTGCCGGATTCAGTGCCCGTCATCGGCGGCGCGCCGGGAAAGCGGTCGGTGGTCTATGCCTTCGGCCATGGCCATCTCGGCCTGACCCAGGCGGCGGCCACCGGACGGTTGATCAGGGATCTTGTCCTGGGGCAGACTCCGCCGATCGATCTGGCCCCCTTCAGTCCGCAACGATTTTGATTTTTTCGGGTTTTTGATTTTCGAGGAGCGTCATGGCCAAGAAATCCTTCTTCTGCATAGACGGCCACACCTGCGGCAATCCTGTGCGGCTGGTCGCCGGCGGCGGCCCGCTGTTGCAGGGCGCGACGATGATGGAGCGGCGTGCGCATTTTCTGGCCGAATATGACTGGATCCGCACCGGGTTGATGTTCGAGCCGCGCGGCCACGACGTGATGTCCGGTTCGATTCTCTATCCGCCGACGCGCGA
Source organism: Mesorhizobium sp. M7A.F.Ca.AU.001.01.1.1 (assembly GCF_004022735.1). Classification (NCBI taxonomy): domain Bacteria; kingdom Pseudomonadati; phylum Pseudomonadota; class Alphaproteobacteria; order Hyphomicrobiales; family Phyllobacteriaceae; genus Mesorhizobium; species Mesorhizobium sp. M7A.F.Ca.AU.001.01.1.1. Next base: position 3,559 of record NZ_RZPF01000013.1, on the reverse strand, counting down.
GGATTGCGACATCGCCATCCTGTTCATCGAAACCTCCGGCTGCCTGCCGATGTGCGGCCATGGCACGATCGGTACGGTGACGATGGCCATCGAGCACGGACTGATCAAACCAAAGACGCCGGGCGTGCTCAGGCTCGACACGCCGGCCGGGCTGGTCGTCGCCGAATACAAGCAGGTCGGCGACTATGTCGAGGAGGTGCGCATCACCAATGTGCCATCCTTCCTCCATGCCGAGGGGCTGACGGTCGAATGCCCTGGGCTCGGTGAAATCACCGTCGACGTCGCCTATGGCGGCAACTTCTACGCCATCGTCGAACCGCAGGAGAACTATCGCGACATGGCCGATCATTCGGCGGGCGACTTCATCGCCTGGAGCCCGGTGGTGCGGCAGCGGCTCAACGAGAAATATTCCTTCGTGCATCCGGAAAATCCTGGCATCAACCGGCTGTCGCACATGCTGTGGACCGGTGCGCCGACGGTGGATGGGGCGGATGCCCGCAATGCCGTGTTCTACGGCGACAAGGCGATCGACCGCTCGCCCTGCGGCACCGGCACCTCGGCGCGCATGGCGCAGCTTCATGCCAAGGGCAAACTCAAGGCCGGAGACAGCTTCGTGCATGAATCGATCATCGGTTCGCTGTTCAAGGGCAAGGTCGAAAAGGATGTCAGCGTGGCCGGCAAGCCGGCCATCATTCCCTCGATCGGCGGCTGGGCGCGCATGACCGGACTGAACACCATCTTCATCGACGACCGCGACCCGTTCGCGCACGGGTTTGTTGTCAAGTGATGGGAATCCTGACCTTGCGGAAAGCAACGACCTGAAAAATGGATCGTGCCAAAAACGCAAGGATTCCTTTCATCACCTAATTTTGACGGCGATTTCTTCGAAACGGGGCGCATGATGCGGTCGAATCGTCAAAGACATTGCGTTATGCCAATGGTAGGGTCCGCGATAGTCCAGGGGTCGGATGATGGAAAACGGGCAATCGGGCGGCGTGCTTCGAAAACACGCATGACGATTGAAAAATGACGTTGCAATCCGGGCTCGAAACTTTACGACTAGGGGAAATACGAAAAGGAATGCGTCTGCATGGGCGACATTCCAGGGGAGCCATGTACACATGCAGTACTTTGTCCAGCAGCTTATCAACGGGCTGACGCTGGGATCGATCTATGGGCTGATCGCGATCGGCTACACGATGGTCTACGGCATCATCGGTATGATCAATTTCGCCCATGGCGACATCTTCATGGTGGGTGCCTTCACGGCACTGATCGTCTTCCTCGCCCTTGGCGCGCTGTTCTATTCCGTGCCGGTTGTGCTGGCGCTGCTGATCATGATGATCGTGGCGATGCTGCTCACCAGCCTCTACAACTGGACGATCGAAAAGGTGGCCTACCGGCCGCTGCGCGGTTCGTTCCGACTGGCCCCGCTGATCACTGCCATCGGCATGTCGATCGCGCTGTCGAACTTCGTCCAGGTGACGCAGGGTCCCCGCAACAAGCCGATCCCGCCGATGGTCAGCCAGGTTTACAACATCAACGGCATCAGCGTGTCGCTGAAGCAGATCATCATCGTCGTCGTCACGGCGCTGCTGCTGGCGCTGTTCTGGTATCTGGTCAACAAGACCTCGCTTGGACGAGCGCAACGGGCCTGTGAGCAGGACCGCAAGATGGCGGCGCTGCTCGGCATCGATGTCGACCGTACCATCTCGATCACCTTCATCATGGGTGCGGCCCTTGCCGCGGTCGCCGGCACTTTGTTCCTGATGTATTACGGCGTCATTGCCTTCTCGGATGGTTTCACGCCGGGCGTGAAAGCCTTCACGGCGGCGGTGCTGGGCGGCATCGGTTCGCTGCCGGGCGCGGTGGTCGGCGGGTTGATGATCGGCTTCATCGAGAGCATGTGGTCGGCCTATTTCTCGATCGACTACAAGGATGTCGCGGCGTTCTCGATCCTGGCCATCGTGCTGATCTTCCTGCCTTCCGGCATATTGGGCCGGCCAGAAGTCGAAAAGGTCTGAGACTATGGCCGTCACCGTATCTCCGGAGCGCGACACCGTCGCCACCCCCATGCAGCGCGCATTGCGTGAGGCGCTCTATGCCGCTGCCATATCGTTTGGCCTGTTCGTGCTGTTCATCGGCCTGAAGACCGGCCAGAACATTTCCAATGAACTGGTCCTGACGACACGCTGGGGCCTGCTTGCCGCCGTGGTTATCGCCACGGCTGTCGGGCGCTTCCTCTATGTCGCCTATGGACAGCCCTTCCTGGCCAACCAGAAGATCACCGACGTCGCCACCGGCCTGCTGCCGGCCAGCGTGGCGTCACGCTTCTTCCAGTTGCCGGCCTTCATCGTGGCCTTGGTCGCGGCGGTGGTGTTGTTTGCGGTCAACAGCTCTCTCGTCGGATGGGTGGGAGCGGAGCCGGCGGGCTATCTGCAGTTCCTGCGCGCCTTGTCGGTCATCTATGTGCTGGCCTGCGTGATCTATTATTTCCGCGGCTTCATTCATGCCAACTTCACCAAACTCGGCATTGCCGCGCTGATCCTCTATCCGATCCTGGTGGTGGCGATCCTGTCGCTGATGTCCTGGTCGTTCGTCGGCGGACTGCAAGGCTCGCTGAAATGGGTCGACAATTTCGGCATCCAGATCCTGATCTATGTGATGCTGGCCTGGGGCCTGAACATCGTCGTTGGCCTCGCCGGCCTGCTCGACCTCGGTTATGTCGCCTTCTACGCGGTCGGCGCCTATGCCTATGCGCTGCTCGGCACGCAGTACGGCCTGTCGTTCTGGATCCTTTTGCCGGCCGCCGGCGCCATGGCCGCCTTCTGGGGCGTGCTGCTCGGTTTCCCGGTGCTGCGCCTGCGCGGCGATTACCTGGCGATCGTCACCTTGGCTTTCGGTGAGATCATCCGCCTGGTGCTGATCAACTGGCGGGAAGTCACCAACGGTTCAGCCGGTATTTCCGGCATCCCGAAGGTCACCTTCTTCGGCCTGATGACCTTCAACGTGTCGGACCCCAATTACGTCGCCAAGGTGCTGCATCTGGCGACATCGAGCGCCTACTACAAGATCTTCCTCTATTACCTGATCCTGGCGCTGGCGCTGCTGACAGCCTTCGTCACCATCCGGCTGCGGCGCATGCCGGTCGGCCGTGCCTGGGAAGCGTTGCGCGAGGACGAGATCGCCTGCCGCTCGCTCGGCATCAACACCACCACCACGAAGCTTACGGCCTTTGCCACGGGTGCGATGTTCGGCGGCTTCGCCGGCGCATTCTTCGCCGCACGGCAGGGCTTCGTCAGCCCGGAATCCTTCGTCTTCCTGGAATCGGCCATCATCCTGGCCATCGTGGTTCTCGGTGGCATGGGCTCGCTGGTCGGCATAGCGGTCGCCGCAATGGTGATGATCGGCGGCACCGAGGCGTTGCGCGAACTCGACTTCCTCAAGCAGGTCTTCGGACCGGACTTCACACCGGAACTCTACCGCATGCTGCTGTTCGGCATGGCCATGGTCATCGTCATGCTGTGGAAGCCGCGCGGCTTCGTCGGCAGTCGTGAAC
>NZ_RZPF01000139.1:0-11015 GCF_004022735.1 Mesorhizobium sp. M7A.F.Ca.AU.001.01.1.1 | reverse complement strand
CCGCAGAAGGTGCTGCCTTCGGCCTGGGACAATTTCACAGCGCCGCCGAAACCGTGGAAATGGTGCCACTCGGAATCCTACCAGGGCAATCCGTGGCGGGTCACGGTGACCAAGGAATTGAAGCGTCTCGTCGACGGGCTGATCGCCGACGGAACGGTGTCCAGCTTCGAGGTGTCTGATTCCAACAATGACGCCAGCCAGCAGATCAACCAGATCCGCGCCTTCATCGACAAGAAGTGCTCGATCATCACCTCGATCCCGGGCTCGGCGACGGCACTCGATGATGCGATCGACGCTGCCGCCAAAGCCGGCATTCCGTTCATCACCGCTGCCGGTTCGGTGACCAGCCCGAACGCCATCAATGTCGATTCCAACTATGCGCGCTGGGGCTACGACATGATGGCGGCGATCGGCAAGGCGCAGCCGGACGGCGCCAGCATCCTTCTGGTCGAAGGCATCGCCGGACACCCGATCGTGGTGCAGGAGCGCCAGGGCGCGGACAAGGCGCTGACTGAAAATCCGAAGCTGAAGATCTCGCGCAATGTCAATGGCAACTGGACAGCCAACGTCACCAAGACCGTGGTGCTGCAGGCGATCGCCACCAACCCGGCGCCGATCGATGCAGTGTGGACGACAGGCAGCGAAAGCCGCGTCGTCGCCGAAGCCTTCGCAGAAGCCGGCCGGCCCGCACCATTGATCACCGGCTCGATCACCGGCGATGCGCTGGGCTACTGGAAGGCCAACCCCGACAAGTACCGCTTCGAAGGCCATGCGGTGCTGCCGCATTGGACCGCGCAGACGCTGTTCCGCGTCGGCGAGCGCATGCTCGACGGGCAGAAGCCGAAGCTGAACACGCTGCTGATCCCGATCCCGCCTGTCCACACCGCCGATCTCGGTGCCTGGTACAAGGACTGCATGACGACGGACGCCGTGTCTATCTTCCCGATCCCGCCGAAAGATCCGATGCCGGAGGAATGGCTCGACGCCTATTTCTCGAACCCGGCGCCAACCAAGGGCTGGGACTATTCGAAGGTGCCCGATGCCTGTGCAAAGTGACGCCTGCTAATCTCTCAACAGGCCGGCTCCTTTCGGGGAGCCGGCCTGCCAGCATCGAAATGCGACATGCTTGAAGTCAAAACCATATCCAAACGCTATGGCGAGACGATCGCGCTCGCGGACGCATCGATCGCGTTTCGGGCGGGAACCATCCACACCATCCTGGGCGAGAACGGTTCGGGCAAGAGCACGATGGTCAAGCTGTTGTCCGGCATCGTCCAGCCGGACAGCGGCGCGATCCTCCTGCACGGCAAGCCGTTCTCGGGCGCCAACCCCTCGGCCTTCCAGGCGCAAGGCTTCGCCACGGTGTTCCAGGAGGTGCTGATCGCGCCGGATCGCAGCGTGACCGACAACATCCTGCTCGGCCTCGACGGGCTGGTCCGGCGCGCTGTGCCCCGCAACGAGCGCCGTGACCGGGCGAAAGCTGCGCTTAAGCGCTTCGCGGTCACCGACGTCCCTCTCGACATGCCAGCCGGCCTGCTGCCGCTCGCCGCGCAGCAATTGGTCGTCCTTGCTCGCGCGATCGTGCGCAACCCAAAGATCCTGATCCTCGACGAGGTCACCGCCGCGCTCGACTTCGCCGATCGCGAATCCGTTTTTTCGTTGATGCGTGCGCTTGCCGGCGAGGGCTGCCTGATCCTGTTCATCACCCACCGCATGGACGAGGTGATGTCGCTTTCGGATCGCATCTCGATCCTGCGGGGCGGCAGCGTGGTGCGCACCGAAGAGCGCGGCGCTTCGACGCCGGCTGAGCTTCTCAAGACAATGGCGCCACGTACCGCCGCGGAGCTTGCGCATGGCTGATCGCACCGCTCTCGATTTTGGTGGTCTTGCCGTTCGCGAACTCGTCATCGCGCCCGGCGCCAGCCCGATCACGCAGGCAATCGCTCCGGGTGAGATCGTCGGGCTTGCCGGCCTCGATGGTCATGGCCAGGAGCTGTTTCTCAAGATGCTTGCTGGCCTGGAACCGCCGCATGGCGGCTCGATCGAGCTCGGTGCATCGGATGCGTCCCGTAAGATCACCGGGTTTCGCAAGGCTGTCGCCAGCGGCATCGCCTATTTGCCGCGCGACCGACGCGCCAACGGCATTTTCCCGACGCAGTCGGTGCTCGACAACTTCGCCGTTTCGACTCTGTCGCGCGACACACGGCTCGGCCTGATCAGCCCGGCGGCGCGCAAGGCGCGCTACGACATCTACCGCGAAAAACTGTCAATCGCCGCACCCCGGCCCGATGCCACGATCACCACTTTGTCGGGCGGCAACCAGCAGAAGGTGCTGCTGGCGCGGGCCTTGGCGCTGGAGCCCGCGATCCTGCTCCTCAACGATCCGACGCGTGGCGTCGACGTGGCGACGCGGCATGTTCTCTACGACGTGTTTCGCGGGCTGGCGGCCGACGGCATGGGGCTCGTCATCCTGTCCAGCGAAATCGAGGAGATTCTTCTCCTGTGCCAGCGCGTGCTGGTGTTCCGTGAGAATGAAGTCGCGGCCGAGATCGCCGGCAACGCCCTCACCACCGACGGCGTGATATCAGCCATGTTCGGACGTGCGGCATGAGCCCTGTTGCGCGCCTCCTGTCCCTTGGGCGAAATTTCGGCTTCGCCGTCGTGCTGCTGGTCGTGCTGCTTGCGGTCAATCTCATCCTCAGCCCGGGACGATTCCAGCCGGGTTCCTGGGGGGCGCTGGTCGGATTGGCGGCGCCCTTGATCGGTGCTGCCATCGCCTCCACGCCTGTCATCCTCGCCGGGCGTGGCGGAATCGACATCTCGGTTGGGCCATTGATGGGCTTTGTCAACGCTTTGACGATCCAGGTGCTGTTCCTCGGCACCGGCATCTCGTCGCCCTTGGTGCTCGTTCCGGCGGCGTTGCTCGTCGGCGCGCTGGTGGGCGCGGCGAACGGCTTCCTGGCGACAATCGTGCGCATTCAGCCGATCGTCGCCACGCTCGGCACCTATCTGATCCTGACCGGCGTGACGCTGACAATCCTGCCGGCGCCGATCGGCCCAGCGCCGGCCTGGCTTAAGGCGCTGTCCGGCCCGCTGTCGATGCTGCCGCTGGCACTGATGTTCATTGCCTGGTGGCTGGTGCGGCGCACACCATACTACGACCAGCTTATGGCGGTCGGCAGCGACGACCGCGCCGCCTACACCGCCGGTGTCGATGTCACGCGCGTGCGCTTCATCGCCTATGTCATGACCGGCATCCTCGGCGGATGCGCCGGGCTGATGCTGACCGCGCTGATCGGCTCCGCCGACCCCAACATAGGGCCGACCTACACGCTGATCGCCATCGCCGCCGTAGCGCTCGGCGGCGTCAGCCTGGCCGGCGGCCGTGGTGGCGTGGCGGGTGCCGCCATCGGCGCCATCGACATCTTCCTGCTGCAGAGCGTGCTGACGACGTTCAACGTCTCGACCTTCGTGCTGCAGATCGCCTACGGCGCGATCCTGGTGCTGGCGGTGATGCTGACAGCGCTGCAGGAACGTCTTGCCATGGGGAGACGCTGACATGGTTTTGCGCCAAAACCTCTTCGCGACAACCAACGCCCGTGTCGTCGGCGCCTTCTGCGTCGCCGCCCTTCTGCACCTTGCCGGCACAATTCTCATTCCCGGCTACTCGGCGCCGTTTGCGATACGGGCCATGCTGGTGCTCGCCTCGCTGCTCGCCGTGGCCTCGATTGGCCAGACGCTGGTCGTCATCATGGGCGGCATTGACCTTTCGATCCCCTTCGTCATCGGCTTTGCCAATGTCGTGGCTGCGCAGCTTTATGGCGATGGCTGGAACTTTTTTCTCGTCTGCGGCCTGGTCGGCGCGCTGGCGCTCGTCATCGGCGGGCTGAACGGGCTGATCTCGCGCAGCCTCGACATCCAGCCGCTCATCGTCACGCTCGGCATCGGCATGGTCGTGCAAGGGCTGGTGCTGCTGTGGACAGCCGGCTTCCCGTCAGGCTCCGCGCCACAAGCGGTTTCCAGCTTCGTCTCGATCGGCGGATCGGCCGGCCCGCTGCCGGTGCCGTGGCTGGTGCCGAGCCTGGTCGTGCTGGCGGCGCTGGTCGTGCTGGTGCTGGAGCGGACGCCCTATGGCCGCCGGCTCTATGCGTTGGGCAGCAATCCGGGAGCGGCGCCGCTGGCGCTGATCGACCCGGTTCGCATGTGGGTCATCACCTATGCAGCAAGCGCCTTCTTCGCCGCTGTCGCGGGCGTGCTGCTGCTCGGCTTCACCGGCTCGGCCTATGGCGATGTCGGCCAGCCCTATCTGTTCCAGACCATCGCAGCGGTCGTCGTCGGCGGCGCAGCACTGGTCGGCGGCCGGGGCAGCTATCTCGGCACGATCGCCGGCGTGCTGGTGCTGACCGAGATCAACACGCTGCTCATCGGCCTCGGCTTCCAGCCCGCGGCAGTGCAGGCCGCGCTCGGCTTCGTCATCGTGCTGCTGGTTTCGCTCTATGGCCGCGAACGGCACGTCTCGGCAACCATCTGAAAGGACCTGTCAGTCGAGCCGCCACAGCTTGCGGGCATTGCCGGACAACAGCCTGTCGCGCTCGGCAATGCTGCAGCCCGAGAGCAATGCATGGGTCGCCGCCACCCAGGTCGACAGGCCGCCGCCTAGCGTGCAGACCGGCCAGTCGCTGCCCCAGACGACGCGGTCCCAGCCGAATGAATTGATGGTGTGCTCGACGTACGGCCGCAACGTCTCGACCGTCCAGCTGCCGGCATCGGCATAGGCGACGACACCGGAAATCTTGGCCATGACATTCGGGCGCCGGGCGATCTCGCTCATATGCTCGCGCCATGGATGTTCCCTGTTGCCCTTGATGTCGGGCACGCCGCAATGGTCGAGGACGAACGTCACATCGGGTGCCAGGTCGGCAAGCACGATAGCCTTGGGAATCTGGTGCGGCAGCACGACGAGATCGAAGGTCAGGCCGGTGCCGCCAAGCCGCTTGATGCTGTCGCGGAACACCGCACCTTCCGAGAGCTCGTCGGGCGCGACATGAAGGACGCGGCGAAAGCCCTTTACGAACGGGTTTGCCCGCTGCCGTTCGAGATAGGCCGCGAAGTCTCCTTCCTCAGGACGGCAGGACGCGATCACCCCGGCAGCATGCTGGCCGGGCTGCCGTGACAGTCCTTCCACACGAGCCGTCTCGGCTTCGATGTCGGCCGGATCGACATCGACCTCCATATGCAGCACGCGCTCGACGCCGACACGCTGCGCCTCCGTCGCGTAGTCTTCATAAGAGAAATCGCGGTTGAGCGCCGGCACGCCGGCGAGCCAGGGATAGCGCAGGGCCGAGCGATCGATGAGGTGAAGATGGGTGTCGATGATCATGGCGAGGCTCCTCCCTCTGGCTTTTCAAATCATCTCACGAGAGAATTCTTCATTCAAATAAGAATTCACACCGATGAGCCGACTGCTGATCCAGCAAGGTGCGACAGCTTTTCACACGTTGCCAGCAACAGTTCGATTGTCCTGGTGATATCGGGTGCGGAAGGCGCGTTGACCACCGTGATGTAGGGAATCGACAGCGCGGCGATCGCCTTGCCGTCGGAACTGCGCACCGGGGCCGACAGGTTGAAGACGCCGGCTGTCTGCATCGAAGCCATCATCTCGTAGCCACGGTCGCGGATCTGGTCGAGACGGGTGAAGAACTCGCTCGATTGTGCCGTCTTGTCGGTGCTGCGGACGTGTTCGGAAATCATCATCTGGCGCTCTTCCGGTGAGCGGAAGGCGAGCAGCACATGTCCCGAGCCAGTATCGAATAGACTGATATGGGAGCCGACCCGGATCGATATGCCCCAGTAGTTCGGTGCTTCCTGCTGACCGATGACGACGGCAGAACCACGATCAAAAACAACGAGTTGGTTGGCCTGCTGCGATGTCTCGGCAAGCTCACGCATCAGCGGCGTCGCATAGGAGACCAGCCGCCGTACCGGCGCGTGCAGCTGTGCCAGGCCGAACAGCTTGAGCGTCAGCGAATAGCGGTCGCCGTCGAGGCGCGTGACGTAGCCACGCCGCACCAGCCGGTCCAGCATGCGATAGAATTCGTTGGGACTGCGGTCGAGTTTCTTGGCGATTTCGGCCTGGGTCAGGCCACCGTCGACGCCCGCCAGCAGTTCAAGGATATCGAGCCCCTTGTCGAGCGCCGGTGCGCGATAGCGCTCGTCTTCGCTGTCGTCCATGGGCTCATCCTCCAGTGAATTTCGCCCGTCATATACGCAGGAACGTGCGCGGCGGAAACAAATTTCGCCTTGACGTGTCTATGAATGTTTTGTTTGTATATGAATGTAGCACTTCTTGTCATCAGACGAGTTGCGGTCGCCGGCCAAGGCGCACCCAGGGAGGATACCAATGAACAGACTGCTTTCCGGCGTCTCCGCCGGTGCATTGTTGCTTGCATTTGGTGCAGGCGCAGCCCTTGCCGGCGACCTGCCCGGCAAGTTCGAAGGCGTGACCGTCGACGTGAAGCTGATCGGCGGCCAGCAATATGAAAAGCTCTACGAACGGATCCCGGAATGGGAGAAGGCGACTGGCGCCAAGGTCAACATCCTGACCAAGAAGAACGGCTTCGATATCGACAAGGAGCTCAAGTCCGACATCGCCTCGGGCAGCACCAACTGGTGCGTCGGCTGGAACCATTCCTCCTTCGCGCCGCAATATACCGGCCTCTACACCGACCTCAGCAAGTTGCTGCCGAAGGAAGAGATCGACGCCTTCGTGCCGTCGACCATCAAGTCGGCTACCATCGACGGCAAGCTGGAGATGCTGCCGCGCGCGCAGTTCGACGTTTCGGCGCTCTACTACCAGAAGAGCCTGTACGAGAACGCCGACAACAAGACCAAGTTCAAGGCGAAATACGGCTATGATCTGGTGCCGCCGGACACCTGGAAGGAAGTCACCGACCAGGCCGAGTTCTTCGCCAACCCGCCCAATTTCTACGGCACCCAGTTCGCCGGCAAGGAAGAGGCGATCAACGGCCGCTTCTACGAGATGGTCGTCGCCGAGGGCGGCGAATATCTCGACAAGGACGGCAAGCCGGTCTTCAACTCCGAGGCCGGCATCCGGGCGCTCGACTGGTTCGTCAACCTCTACAAGGCCAAGGCCGTGCCGGCCGGCACCACCAACTATCTCTGGGACGATCTCGGCCAAGGCTTTGCGTCCGGCACTGTCGCCATCAACCTGGATTGGCCGGGCTGGGCCGGCTTCTTCAACGATCCGAAGTCGTCGAAGGTCGCCGGCAATGTCGGCGTCAAAGTCGCGCCGAAGGGTTCGTCCGGCAAGCGCACCGGCTGGTCCGGCTTCCATGGCTTCTCGGTGACCGAGAACTGCCCGAACAAGGAGGCCGCGGCTTCCCTGGTTTGGTGGCTGACCAACGAGGACAGCCAGAAGCTCGAGGCCGCCGCCGGTCCGCTGCCGACCCGCACCGCGGTCTGGGACTGGGACCTGAAGCAGGCCGAAAACGATCCTTACAAGAAGGAGGTTCTTACCGCTTTCCAGGAAGAGGCCAAGCACGCCTTCGCCGTGCCGCAGACGCCTGAATGGATCGAGATCTCGAACGCCGTCTATCCCGAGCTGCAGGCGGCGATCCTCGGCGACAAGACCTCGAAGCAGGCACTGGATGAAGCCGCCGCCAAGGCGACACAAATCCTCCAGGACGCCGGCAAGCTCTAGCAACGGCTCCCAGGGCTGCCTCCCCCATCAGCAATGGGGGAGGCGATCGCGTTGCGCGGGATGCCAGCGGTTTACGCTAACCCTTCGCGCCCAGCCAACGCACCGCCGTCCAAATACAAACACTCAAGGATTCTGATGAAGGGCTTCAAGCCATCCGCGCCATTCCTGCTGCTGCTTCCGGCCATGATCGTGCTGGCGGCGGTGGTGGTGGTGCCGCTGCTTCTGTCGCTCTATTCGAGCTTCACCCCGTTCCGCCTGACGCGGCCCGAAACGTTCTACGTCTTCATCGGCATCCGGAACTATCTTTCGATCCTGTCCAACACCGACTTCTGGTGGGCCTTCGGCCGCACGGTTCTGCTGCTGACCATCGCGCTCAATCTCGAAATGCTGCTCGGGCTCGGCCTCGCCATGCTGGTCGAGAAGGCGACGCGCGGCCAGCGCATCCTGCGCACGCTGATGATGTTTCCGATGATGTTCTCGCCGATCCTGGTCGGCTTCCAATTCAAGTTCATGTTCAACGACAATATCGGCCTGGTGAACAATGCGCTGCAGTCGCTCGGCATCACGCGAGACGCCATACCGTGGCTGATCGAGGGCCATCTCGCCTTCATCGCCATCTCGATCGCCGAGATCTGGTCGTCGACGGCGATCTTCGCCATCCTGATCCTCGCCGGCCTGCTCGCCATGCCCAAGGAGCCGATCGAGGCGGCGCGGGTCGACGGCTGCACGCCGTGGCAGACATTCCGCTATGTGACGTGGCCATTCGTCATGCCCTTCGCCTACATCGCCATGACCATCCGTTCGCTCGACGTGGCGCGCGCCTATGACATCGTCAAGATCATGACCGATGGCGGACCGGCTGGCCGCACCGAACTGCTATGGACCTTGGTGGCCCGCACCGCCTACAGCGACGGGCGCATGGGCATGGCCAACGCCATGGCCTATTTTTCGATCCTGCTGTCGATCGCCTTCACCGTCTACTTCTTCAACAAGCTCGCCGCGGCGCGCACGCAGATCGGTGCGGAGTGGTGAAGATGGACGAGAATTCTTCCGCCCGCCTGAAGCGCCGGCTGCTCGGCATCATCTATCGCATCGGCCTGTTCCTGGCGATGCTGACCATCTGCCTGCCGGGCCTGTGGATCGTGCTGTCGTCGCTGCGGCCGACGGTCGAGATCATGGCAAAGCCACCGGTGTGGATCCCACAGGAGATTTCGTTCGACGCCTATGTCGCGATGTTCTCAGGCATCGGCAAGGGCGGCATCCCGGTGATTGAATATTTCCGCAACTCGCTGATCATCTCGGTGACCTCGACGGTGATTGCGGTGGCCATCGGCATGGCAGGCGGCTATGCGTTCGCCCGCTATCGTTTTCGCGGTAAATCGAGCGTCTTCCTCGGCCTGATGCTGACGCGCACCGTGCCGGGCATCGCGCTCTCGCTGCCGCTGTTCTTCCTCTATGTGCGGCTCGGCATCATCGACACCCATTTCGGGCTGATCCTCGCCTATGTCGCGCTCAACGTGCCGTTCACCATCTGGCTGATCGACGGCTTCTTCCGCCAGGTGCCCAAGGACCTCGCGGAAGCAGCGCAGATCGATGGCTGCACCCGCTGGCAGGCGTTCTGGCAGGTCGAGTTTCCGCTCGCCGGACCGGGCATTGCGTCGGCCGCGATCTTCGCCTTCCTGACCTGCTGGAACGAGTTCGCGCTGGCCTCGCAGCTGACCCGCTCGGTGAGCGCCAAGACGCTGCCGGTCGGCCTGCTCGACTACACGGCCGAGTTCACCATCGATTGGCGCGGCATGTGCGCGCTGGCCGTGGTGATGATCATCCCGGCGCTCACCCTCACCTACATAGTCCAGAAACACCTTGTCGGCGGCCTGACCTCCGGCGCGGTGAAAGGCTGATCCCATGGCAACCGTTACCCTCACCAAGCTGACCAAGCGCTACGGCACTATTGGGATCGTGCACGGCATCGATCTCGACATTGCCGACCGCGAGTTCATTGCGCTGGTCGGCCCGTCCGGCTGCGGCAAGTCGACGACGCTGCGCATGATCGCCGGGCTGGAGGAAATCAGCGCCGGCTCGATCGAGATCGGCGGACGCATCGTCAACGATTTGCCGCCACGCTCGCGCAACATCTCGATGGTGTTCCAATCCTATGCGCTCTATCCGCACATGACGGTGCGCGAGAATCTCGGCTTCTCCCTGAAGATCGCCGGCGCCGCCAAAGAAGACATGGACCGCCGCGTCGCCGAGGCCTCGGCCATCCTCGGCCTCGACACGTTGCTCGACCGCCGCCCGTCGCAACTGTCCGGCGGTCAGCGCCAGCGCGTCGCGATGGGCCGCGCCATCGTGCGCGACCCCGATGTGTTTCTGTTCGACGAACCGCTTTCCAATCTCGACGCCAAATTGCGCACGCAGATGCGCACCGAGATCAAGAAGCTGCATGCCAAGGTGCAGTCGACAGTGATCTACGTCACCCACGACCAGGTCGAGGCGATGACGCTTGCCGATCGCATCGTCATCATGCGCGACGGTCATATCGAACAGGTCGGCACGCCCGACGAGGTGTTCCGGCGGCCCGCGACGCGCTTCGTCGCCGGCTTCATTGGCTCACCGCCGATGAATCTGCACGAGGCGACGATCGATGACGGCCAGATGGTTTTCGCCAGCGGCGAAAGGCTGCCGCTGCCCGCTCAGTTCAAGGCCAATGTCACGACCGGCGACAAGGTGGTGTTCGGGCTGCGGCCGGACGACATCTACCCGACCGGCCATGGCATCAGTTCCGGTGGCGCGGCCGATGTCCACCAGATCGAGCTGCCGATCACGGTCACCGAACCGCTCGGCAACGAGACGCTGGTGTTCGTTGAATTCAACGGCACGGACTGGGTGTCGCGCATGCTGAACCCGAGGCCACTGCGGCCGGGCGAGCGGGTCGCCATGAGCCTCGACATGTCGCAGGCGCATCTGTTTGCCACTGAGACCGGAAAGACACTGCGGAGCTGATCGGCATGGCCAGAATCGAGAAAGTCGACCTTTGCATGGTGGACCTTGTGCCCAAGGTCAAGCGCACCGACGCGATCCAGAGCTTCGTCAGTCAGGAAACGCCGATCGTCACGATCACCGATTCCGACGGTGCGGTCGGCACCGGTTACAGCTACACGATCGGCACCGGCGGTTCGTCGGTGATGCGGCTGCTCTCGGACCATCTGGTGCCGCGCCTGATCGGCCGCGATCCCGACATGATCGAGGCGATCTGGCACGATCTCGAATTCGCCACCCATGCCACGACCATCGG
>NZ_RZPF01001400.1:0-390 GCF_004022735.1 Mesorhizobium sp. M7A.F.Ca.AU.001.01.1.1 | reverse complement strand
CCGACCGGCTGACCGAGATCCTGGCCGAGACGCCGGCGATCCAGGCTCCCGCCGATCCGAAGCCGCTGCCGGCCGTCGCCAAGGGCGCGATCGTCTTCGACAATATCTCCTTCTCCTACCCGGCAAGGCCCGACCGCGCCGCCGTGCACGGCTTAAGCTTTCAGGTCATGCCGGGCGAGACGGTGGCGATCGTCGGGCCGTCAGGGGCCGGCAAGAGCACGGTGTTTTCGCTGATCCTGCGTTTTTACGATCCCGAAACAGGCAAGATCCTGATCGACGGCGTCGATGTGCGCGAGGCCGATCCCGTTTCGGTCCGCCAGCGCATCGCCATCGTGCCGCAGGACGTCACCATTTTCGCGGCAAGCGCGCGTGACAATATCGGTTTCGGCC
>NZ_RZPF01001399.1:0-390 GCF_004022735.1 Mesorhizobium sp. M7A.F.Ca.AU.001.01.1.1 | reverse complement strand
AGTCCGGACCGACCAACGGTCCGGACTGGCCGGCCAGCGAGATGTACATGTTGATCTTGAGCGTTCGGCTGCGCGGAAAAGTCGACAGGATGACGACCTGGCCTAGTGTGCCCATCAAGGCGCCGCCGAAGCCTTGCAACGCACGCGCACCAACCAGCGTCCAGATGTTGTCGGACAGCCCGCAAAGCGCCGACGAGGCGGCGAACACCAGCAAGGCAAAGCAGTAGACGTTGCGCAGGCCGAAGCGGTCGGCGGCCCAGCCGCCAAGCGGCATCGAGATGATCAGGCTGGCGACATAGACGGTGATCAGCAGGCCGAGCTGGCTGGGCGGACGGCCGAGGCTTTCGCTGATGCCCGGCAGCGCGGTCACCACGACATTCTGGTCGAGGC
>NZ_RZPF01001398.1:0-390 GCF_004022735.1 Mesorhizobium sp. M7A.F.Ca.AU.001.01.1.1 | reverse complement strand
GCCATAAACCGCGCCTCGCGGTCTTGCCCGAACAAAAGGCAGAGGAAGCGGAAGCCGCTTCGTGCACGCCGGAAATGTCTTTTCGCTCGTAAAACGAACCCTGTTTGAGGCAAACTCCAAAGCGTGTCGCTTCGGAAGGGAGAGCCTCACATCGGTTCTGACTGGGCGGCTTCTACCCGTAAGACCGCGGACCGTCAAGCCCGGAGCACCAAATATTGCGCGCCGACCAAGGCTTGGCAGCCATGCGAAAACCGCATGTAATTTTCTTTCGCATTTTTGCAAGAGCGAGGAAGAAAGTGACAAGCCTTCAGGCAAAGTGAATGGGTTTGCGCTGTCGCGCGGCCTTGCTTCATGCGAAAAGGCCGCATGAGCAGTCAAAACCCCCTCGCC
>NZ_RZPF01001397.1:0-391 GCF_004022735.1 Mesorhizobium sp. M7A.F.Ca.AU.001.01.1.1 | reverse complement strand
GGGAAGGGTAGGACTTGGTTCCGGAGCGGCTGCGGCCGAGCGTGGCGAAGGGAAAGCCGGCCTGGGTGAGATAGTCGATGCGTTCATCCTCGCGCCGCGTCCAGGCCAGCAGCACCGCATCGGCGCGGCGCGTCTCGACGACGCGGCGCAGGCGCTCCTGCTGGTAGTCGCCCGGCGCGCCCATGACCACGGTCAGGTCGAGCCCGCTTTCCGCAAGCCTGGCCTGCAGCCCGATCAGGAACGGAATGAAGAACGGCTCGCCATATTGCTGGTCGCCCGGATGCGGCTGCAGCATGAAGGCGATCGAATGGGTGGCGCCTTGCCGCAGACTGCGGCCGGACTGGTTCGGCGAATAGTTGAGCGTCCTGGCCGCCTCGAGCACGCGCTGGCG
>NZ_RZPF01001396.1:0-392 GCF_004022735.1 Mesorhizobium sp. M7A.F.Ca.AU.001.01.1.1 | reverse complement strand
GCGTGACCGAAGGCGGTCCGGCGGCCAAGGCTGGCCTGCGCCAGGGCGACATCATCTCGGACATCCGCGACGGCGCGGTCGATGGACTCGCCGATTTCTATCGCAAGCTGTGGGAGAGCGGCTCGGCCGGTGCCGAGATTCCGATGCGGGTGCTGCGCGACGGCCGCGAAACCTGGCTGCGCGTCAAGTCCGCCGACCGCGGCAGTTTTCTGAAGAAACCGCAGCTGCAATAGCGCGTCAGCCACACGATGCATCCAAGACTGCTCAAAACCTTCCTTGCGGTGGCGCGGAGCCGCAACATCACGCGCGCCGCAGAAGTGGTCCACCTCGCGCAATCGAGCGTCAGCGACCAGATCCTGGCGCTCGAGGCCGAGCTTGGCGCTGCCCTGTTC
>NZ_RZPF01001395.1:0-396 GCF_004022735.1 Mesorhizobium sp. M7A.F.Ca.AU.001.01.1.1 | reverse complement strand
TACCAGATCCATGCGCCGTTGTTTGCGGACACCGCGCAGCAGCGCGAGATGCTGATGGGCATCAGCTCCGTCGCCGACGTGTTTCGCAAGGCGCGCGAGGCCGATGTCGCGGTGGTGGGTGTCGGCTCCATCCTGACCGACGATTCCAGCTACTACGATTTGCATCCGTCCTCGAATGCCGATCGCCAGGCGATCGAGAAGTCCGGGGCAACAGGCGAGCTGCTCGCCCATCTCATCGATCGCCGGGGCAAGCTTTGCAACTACTCGCTCAACCGTTCGCTGGTCTCGTTGACGCTTGACGAGTTCGCGACCATCCCGCGCTCGATCGGCATTGCAAGTGGCGCCAGCAAGGTCGCGCCGATCCTCGCCGCAATGCGCGGAAATCATCTCGACACC
>NZ_RZPF01001394.1:0-398 GCF_004022735.1 Mesorhizobium sp. M7A.F.Ca.AU.001.01.1.1 | reverse complement strand
GCAATCCAACCCTGGGCGCGCACGGATGTCCCGCAAGCTTCATATCCCGTGCGTCAGCACAAGATAAATAGCGGGGACGAGCATCAACCAGCCGCTCAGTCCAAGAACCACCAAGATGGCCATGCGCTCTGTTCGCCTGACAAGGTCGGCAATGTTTTCTTTGTCCGGCAAAGCGACGGAGGCCACAAACCCGGGCGCACGATCATCGTTGCCATTTCCCGGTTGGTTCGCGCTGCCACTCTCATTCGATCTCTGGACCAATGTCATTGTGATCGTTCACCGAAAAGAATCTAAACCGGCCCGTTCTCGGCGCGTGAGCCGGAACGGGCCGAGGCGGGAAATCAGTTGAAATCGAAGGACGACCGAAGGACCACGTCGGCGGTTGCACCGGATGCGAC
>NZ_RZPF01001393.1:0-399 GCF_004022735.1 Mesorhizobium sp. M7A.F.Ca.AU.001.01.1.1 | reverse complement strand
GAATAGGTATAGCCATGGCCGATGGCGCCGAAGCTGGTCTTGTCGGCCTCGAAGACATCGGCGACCTTGGCGCCGATCAAAGTGGCGCCGAGCGGGAAATAACCCGAAGTGATCGCCTTGGCGATGGTCATGAAATCCGGCTTCACACCGGACAGACGCGAACCCGACCATGCGCCGGTGCGGCCGAAGCCCGTCACCACTTCGTCGGCGATCAGCAGGATCTCGTGGCGGTCGCAGATTTCGCGCACCAGCGGCATGAAGCTCTCATGCGGAACGATGACGCCGCCGGCGCCGAGAACCGGCTCCATGATGAAAGCGGCGATGGTGTCGCCACCCTGGAAGGCGATTTCGTCCTCCAGCGCCCTGGCGCAGAGTTTTGCCAGCCGCACTGGGTCGGTC
>NZ_RZPF01001392.1:0-403 GCF_004022735.1 Mesorhizobium sp. M7A.F.Ca.AU.001.01.1.1 | reverse complement strand
AACGCGGCGTGCGCCGGGCACTCGCCGCGAGCGGACTGACATTGATCGAACGCCATGTCTGCTCGGTCGATATGACCGAGGAGAACGGCTACCGCGCCACCAGGCGTTTGCTGGAAGGGGACGACGCGCCGACGGCGATCGCCTGCTCCAGCCTGATCATGGCGCTGGGCGTCGTGCGTGCGGTGCGCGACCTCGGCTTGAGCATCCCGGGCGACGTCTCGCTGATCGCCCATGACGATGTCTTCCCCTGGCTGAGGCCGGAGAATTTCTCGGTGCCGCTGTCGACGACGCGTTCATCGATCCGTCTCGCCGGCGCCCGTGTCGCCGAGCGGCTGGCGGCACGGATTTCAGGACTGGAGGAGGGCGCGCGAGGCGAGGTCTGGCCGGTCGACCTGGTGGTGAG
>NZ_RZPF01001391.1:0-403 GCF_004022735.1 Mesorhizobium sp. M7A.F.Ca.AU.001.01.1.1 | reverse complement strand
TCGCCTCGCTGAAGACCGAAATCGCCGGCTTGAAGGACGCCGGCGGCAACGGCGATGCAGCGGCGAAGATGGTCGGGCTGTCCTCGGGCCTGGAGCAGGTCAAGGCTGATGTCGCGGCGCTGAAATCGGCTGTCGAGAAAGGTGGAGCAGGCGACGCGGCCGGCGTCACCGCACTGGGCGACAAGGTCGCGCAGATCGAGACGGCGGTCGCCGCCCTCGGCAAGGCGGGCAGCGCGGCGCCGGTCGATCTTGGTCCGCTCACCGAAAAACTGGCAGGCCTCGACGCGCAGGTGAAGTCGGCCGGCGAGGCGGCTACCGCGCAGGATGGCCGGCTGAAAGCGCTGGAGCAGTCTGTGTCGCAGCTGTCCGGCAAGGTCGAGGCGGCGGCGGGACAGCCGAAGAT
>NZ_RZPF01000138.1:0-11064 GCF_004022735.1 Mesorhizobium sp. M7A.F.Ca.AU.001.01.1.1 | reverse complement strand
CCTCCCAACGCCCCTGTCGGCGGATCTCATATCGCCCATTGCTGGCACGCGGACGTTCCACTGGGGGCCATGAGCGCATGAACGAAGACCTGCTCCGTGTCAGCGACCTGCGCGTCTCGTTTCGGGTTGGCGGCCTGTCCGCCAGGCTCGCGGGGCGGGCCACCGAAATCGAAGCGGTCTCCGGCGTCAGCTTCACGCTTCAACGAGGCAGCACCTTCGCGCTGGTCGGCGAATCCGGCTCGGGCAAGACGACGCTGGCGCGCACCCTCAACGGTCTTCAGCCGGTGAAAGCAGGCACGATCGTGTTCGAAGGACAGGAACTGCAAGGCCTGTCCAACGCCGCGATGAAACCGGTGCGGCGGCGCATGCCGATGATGTTCCAGGATCCGGTCGGATCGCTGTCGCCGCGGCTCAGCGTGCGCTCGCTGCTGTCGGAGCCTTTCGTCATCCACGGTTTGTCGGATCGCGATCTCAACGCTGAAGTCACACGGCTTCTTGCGCTGGTCGGTCTGCCGCGCGATTTCGCCGACCGCTACCCGCACCAGCTATCCGGCGGCCAGGCGCGCCGCGTCGGCGTTGCGCGGGCGATCGCGCTGGACCCGGTGCTGGTCGTCGCCGACGAGCCGACCGCCGGCCTCGACGTCTCCGTGCAGGGAGAGGTGCTGAACCTGCTCAACGACCTGCGCGACCGCATGGGCCTGTCGATGCTGATCATCACCCACAATCTGCATGTCGTGCGCCAGATCGCCGACCGCATGGCGGTGATGTATCTCGGACGCTTCGTCGAGCAGGGCGAAACCGAAGCGATCTTCCGTGCCCCGCATCATCCCTATACGGCGGCCCTTCTGTCCGCCAACCCCGAGCCCGATCCAGATCGGGTGCACCAGCGCATCACGCTGCCGGCTGACGTTCCGTCCTTGCTGGCGCGCCCCTCAGGCTGCGAGTTTCACACACGCTGCCCGCAGGCCGAGGGCCGTTGCGCGCTGGATGTCCCCGTCCCGGCCTCGGTCGGCGACAGCCGTCTAACCTGCCATTTCCCGCTGAACACATAAGGATCGCCACCGGCGCAAGTGTCGGCCGGGGCGTTGAGAGGAGCCGCCATGCAAGATATCCGCATCGTCACCGATTTCCCGCGCAAAATCCGCGAGATCGAGAATTTGTGGATTCCGATGCCGGATGGCGTCAAGCTGGCGGCGCGTGTCTGGCTGCCGGAAGACGCGGAGAGCGATCCCGTGCCGGCGATCCTCGAATATTTGCCCTATCGCAAGCGTGACGGAACGGTGGAGCGCGATGCGCTGACGCATCCCTATTTCGCCGGTCACGGCTATGCCGGCGTGCGGGTCGATATGCGCGGCTCGGGCGACAGCGAAGGGCTGTGCAAGGGTGAGTATCTGAAGCAGGAGCAGGATGACTGCCTGGTGGTCATCGAATGGCTGGCGAGGCAATCCTGGTGCTCGGGAAGCGTCGGCATGATCGGCATCAGCTGGGGCGGCTTCAACGGGCTGCAGGTCGCGGCCCGCCGGCCGCCGGCGCTGAAAGCCGTCGTTTCGCTGTGCTCGACCGACGACCGCTATAACGACGACGTGCATTATCTCGGCGGCGCGATGATGTGCGACAATCTGATGTGGGGAACCACCGCCTGGGCCATCGCCATGACCCCGCCCGACCCGCTCATTGTCGGCGACCGCTGGCGCGATCTTTGGAAACAACGGCTGAATGGCAATGGCATCTGGATGCAGGACTGGTTTGAACACCAGCGCCGCGACGATTTCTACAAGCACGGTTCGATCTGCGAGGAATATTCCGATGTCGAAATCCCGGTCTACGCCGTCGGCGGCTGGGCCGACGGTTATCCCAATCCGATCTTCCGGATGCTGGAAAAGCTAAGCGGTCCCCGTAAAGGGCTGATTGGACCCTGGGGCCATAAATATCCGCACTTCGCCATGCCGGGACCGCGCATCGGCTTCCTGCAGGAGTGCCTGCGCTGGTGGGATCAATATCTCAAGGGCATAAACACCGGCATTGCCGACGAGCCGATGCTGCGCGCCTGGATTCAAGATCCCGCACGGCCGGCAGCGATCTATGACGAGCGACCCGGCCGCTGGGTCGCGGAGCCGGCATGGCCGGGGCCGGGAATCGGCGAAAAGGTGCTGAACCTTGCGCCGCATGTGCTGAGCGAGGCCAGGGGCGAAGACACGATCCTGGAGATTTCATCGCCGCAGACGGCCGGCCTGTCGTCCGGCGCCTGGTGCGGTTATGGCGTCATGCCTACCTTGCCGGTCGACCAACGCACGGAAGAAGGCAATGCCCTGATCTTCGAGACGGCGCCGTTGACCGAAGCGGTCGAGATCCTCGGTTTTCCCGAATTCGAGGTCAAGCTCTCCTCCGACAAGCCGGTTGCGCTTCTGTCCGCCACGCTGTCGCAAGTGTTCCCGGAAGGTGCTGCCTCGCGCATCAGCTACGGCATCCTCAATCTGAGCCATCGCAACGATGATCTGGACATCGTACCCATGGTGCCGGGCCGGGCGGAGACCGTCCGCATCAAGCTGCGCTGCTGCGGGCAGCGTTTCGAGGCTGGCGAGCGTATCCGGCTGGCACTGGCGACATCGCATTGGCCGATCGTCTTTCCGACCGCCGAGCAGGCGACGCTGTCGATCCATTGCGGGGACAGCCGGCTGATCCTGCCGGTGCGCGCGCCGCAGAAGCTGGACGACACGCTGGGGGCCTTCCTGGCTCCGGAAAGCGCCGCGCCGATGGAGCAGGAGGTTCTGGCCAAGGGCGACGGTTTTCAGCGCTCGGTTTCGACAGACCAGGTCACCAGCGAGACGGTCTACCAAGTCGTCAATGATGGCGGCACGGTGCGGCATCCGCATACGGGAATCGTCCTTTCAGCGAAGCATGTCGACCGGTTCTCCATTCACCCCGACGACCCGACCTCGGCGGTCGGCACCTGCACCTGGGAAAAATCCTATGGCCGCGGCGACTGGCAGGCGCGCCTTTCAGTGACGGCGACGGTGCGCGCGCTGCGCGACGTCTGGCGGATCGAGACCCACATCACTGCCCATGACGGAGACGAGCGGATCGTCGACCGCAGCGAGGTCAAGGAGTATCGGCGCGATCTCAACTGAGCGGCGGCGATTGGCAATCAGGCCATCGATTTCGGCAAGGCGACGGCCAGCGCATCGACGGCCAGCCGCACCTTCAGCGGCAGATGCGGTGTCTGCAGCCAAAGCGCGTGGCAGTCGTAGAGATATCGCGGCTGGTCCGGCAACAGCGCCATCAGCGCGCCGGCCTGAATGCGGTCGCGTACCAGCCACCAGGGCAGCCAGGCCAGCCCCATGCCGTCGGCGGCCGCGTCAGCGATGGCATCGAGATCGTCGAGCCGCAGCCGTCCGGTTGGCGTGATCTCGAGCGTGGGTTGCCCCTCGCGCACAAACAACCACGGGTGAACGACCTGGCCGAGCCGGCGGTAGACAATCGCCTGATGGTCGGCGAGATCCTCGATCCGCTGCGGCTCGCCATGAATTCTGAGATAAGAGGGTGCCGCGCAGACGACCATGCCCTGACGCGCGACGCGACGCGCAATCACCCCCACCTTGTCGTCAAGAGTGCCGGTGCGGATTGCGAGATCGTAGCCGTCCTCGGCAAGATCCGCCAAGCGGTCGGTGAGCGACAGGTCGAGTTCCAGCATCGGATATTGATGGGCCAGCTTCAGCAACACGGGGGTCACGCAATGGCGCCCGAAATGCGCCGGCATGGTGACCCGCAGTTTTCCACGTGGCTCCGAAAACTGTTCGGCGGCGAGCGCATCGGCGGCTTCGGCCTCGGCGAGCACCACCCGACAGCGTTCATAGTAAGCGCGGCCGAAGTCGGTCAGGCTCTGCCGTCGCGTGGTCCGGTTGAGCAGCCGCACGCCCAGCCGCTCCTCAAGAAACCGGACATGCTTGCCGACCATCGGTCCGGAGAGATCAAGCGCGACCGCCGCGGCCGCGAACGAGCCGAGATCGACCGCCTTGACGAACACGGCCATGCTCTCAAGCCGATCCATATTCAGAACTCCTGGTTTCTACTGTTCTTCTCTTACAGCCATTTATCCCTGGCAAGACCGGCTGCATAGCTCATTCGGTTCAGATGATTTGGAGTATCCGAATGACACGCGTAGTTCGCTTTCACCAGCATGGTGGCCCCGAGGTTCTGCGCATCGAGGATGTCGCGCTTTCCCCACCGGGTTCGGGCGAAGTTCAAATCCGGGTCAAGGCACTCGGCCTCAATCGCGCCGAAGCGCTGCTGCGCGCGGCTTCCTATATCGAGACGCCGACGCTCCCCTCGGGGCTTGGCCTCGAGGCAGCGGGCGTCATCGAGGCTATTGGTGTCGGCGTGAAGGATTTCGCGCCGGGCGACAGCGTCAGTGTCATCCCGCCGCAATCGATGATCCGCTGGCCGGCCTATGGCGAGTTTGCCACCTACCCCGCCGGACTTGTCGTCAAGCATCCGCCGTCGCTCGACTGGCAGACGGCAGCGGCCGTCTGGATGCAGTATCTCACCGCCTATGGCGCGCTGATCGATATCGCCGGGCTGCACAGCGGAGACCACGTGGTGATCACCGCAGCCTCGAGCAGCGTCGGGCTTGCGGCAATCCAGATCGCCAACAGGGTCGGTGCAACAGCGATTGCGGTGACGCGGACATCGGCGAAGAGGCAGGCCCTGCTCGATGCCGGCGCGGCTGAAGTCGTCACCTTGGCCGAGGAGGATTTGGCGGCACGGCTGAATGAGATCGCAGGGCCTGAAGGCGTGCGCGTCGTGTTCGATGCGATCGGCGGCCCGATCTTCGAGCCACTCACAGCGGCCATGTCGCGTGGCGGCATCCTCATCGAATATGGCGGTCTCAGCCGCGAGCCGACGCCATTCCCGCTGCCAGCGGTGCTGAGCAAGACGCTGACACTGCGCGGCTACCTCGTCCACGAGATCACCGGCAACCCTGTGAAACTCGAGGCCGCCAAGGCGTTTATCGTCGAAGGTCTGGAGCACGGAACGCTGAGGCCGATCATCGACAGGACCTTCGCGTTCGACCAAATCGTCGAGGCGCACCGCTACCTGGAGTCGAACGAGCAGTTCGGCAAGATCGTAGTGACGATCTGAGATCGTGGTGACGATTTGAATCGTGGTGACTGCCTGAGCAACGCTGGCGAACAAATCATTCTTGCAGGGCAATATCGACCTTGAAGCCGCGGCTTTGCATCCCTAACTGTTCGGTGCGGGCCGGGCCCCTCTGACTGTCGCTTTTGGCGATTGTGATGTCGGACCGCTTTAACGGGCCCGTTTCCATTCTTTCGGTCAAGCGGGCTCATTCCTTTCGGTTTGGAGCCCCGTATGACATCTACTTCCCTCCTCGGTATGGTTTGCCCCTCCTGCCGCGTCGCGCTCGTGATGAGCGAACGCCAGGGTATCGAAATCGACTACTGTCCGCAGTGCCGCGGCGTCTGGCTTGATCGAGGAGAACTCGACAAGATCATCGAGCGTTCCGGCAGGGAAGCGGCGCCCGCGCCGCAGCCACAGCCGGCAGCATTCTCCCAGCCACAACATGGCCAGAGCCGCGATGACGATTATTCCCGCTCGCACGGTCACCGCTATCCAAAGCGGAAGAAATCATTCTTCGAAGAGTTGTTCGACTGACCGCATGATGCCCGACATCCAGGCCGGCACTTGCTGAAACTTCCGAAACCACATCGACAAAGGTTCATCTCCGATGATTTCCCGCACCAGCCGATTTGCAGCCCTCTTTGCAGGACTGTTCCTTGCATTCTCCATGGTTGCGATGGACCATGCCGAGGCCCGTCGTGGCGGCAGTTTCGGCAGTCGTGGCATGCGTACGTTCCAATCGGCACCGCCGACCAGGACGGCCCCAGCACCGACCGCTCCGGTCGAGCGGGCGATGACGCCCAACACCGGTGTGAACAACGCGGCCCGGCAGCCGCAGGCCGGCCTGCAGAGGCCCGGCTTCATGAGCGGTTTCGGTGGAACGATGATGCGCGGCCTGTTGCTCGGCGGCCTGTTCGGCCTGCTTTTGGGTCAGGGCTTCGGCGGCCTGGCCGGCATGTTCGGTTTCCTGCTTCAGGCCTTGCTGATCGGTGGCGCGATCATGCTGGCCATCAGGTTCTTCCGCTCGCAATCCGCGCGCGGCCCCGCGCCGGCGCTCGCAGGTGCCGGCAATGCCCAGGCTTCGCGATTTGAGAACCGCTCAACGGCAGGGCAGCAGACTGCAGGCTCCTTCACAATTCCCGGTTTCAGCGGCGGTTCAGGTGGAGGCTCTCCGGCCGCCGCCTCCGAGGAGATCACGCTGGCCCAGACGGATCTCGACGCATTCCAGCAGCTGCTGACCGATGTCCAGGAAGCATTCGGGCGCGAAGACCATGCCGCTCTGCGCCGGGCGGTTACACCCGAAATGGTATCCTATCTTTCGGAAGAGTTGGCCGACAATGCCCAGAAAGGTCTCAGGAACGAGGTGACTGATATCACCTTGCTGCAGGCCGACATCGCGGAAAGCTGGCGCGAGGATGAGCGCGACTACGCCACAGCCGCCTTGCGCTACGAATCTCGTGACGTGACGCGCGAACGGGCCAGCGGCAAAATCGTCGCGGGCGACGATGATCATCCGACAGAGACGACCGAGCTGTGGACTTTCGTGCGTGAGAATGGATCGAACTGGAAGCTCTCGGCAATACAACAGGCTTGAGCCTCGGGCGATTTTTGTGGGCGTTCAGCGCACGATCTTGACGCACATCGGCGTGCCGATCTCGATGGCGCGCCCGGTGTCGGTCAGTATGCCGCTGTCGGCGTCGCGGGCGAAGATCGAAATGCGGTCGCCATTCTGGTTGGCGGAAAACAGATGGCCGCCTGACGGCGTCAGCGCCAGGTTACGCGGGGTCGCGCCGCCGCAAGGGATATAGCTGACGAGGCTGAGCGACCCTGTCTGCTGGTCGACCGCCATGATGACGACGCTGTCATGGCCGCGGTTGGAGCCGTAGACAAAACGGCCATCCGGTGAGATCTGGATATCGGCGCAGTGGTTGCTGTCGCGTGCCTCGGCCGGCACCGCCGGCTTTGCGTCGATGATCGAGAGCTTGCCGGTGGCTTCGTCCAGCGCCATCGACACGATGGTCGAATCCAGTTCGTTCATGACGAAGACGAAGCGTCCGTTCGGATGCAGTGCGAGGTGGCGTGGACCGGCGCCGGATGGCAAAGCGGATTCGGTTAGCTTGGCCAGATTGCCCTCGCGCTCGATCCGGTAAGACACCAGCCGGTCGATGCCGAGGTCGGCGACGATGGCTGTTCCCCCGCCGATGGTTTCGGTGACGCTGTGCGCATGCGAGCGTTCCTGCCGCGCCACATTCGGGCCGCTGCCCTCATGCGAAACGCTGGCGAGCGGCGCCGACAAGGCGCCGTTCTCTTCGAAGCCATAGACAGCCACCGCGCGATCCGGGCCGCCCTCGCCCATGCCGTAATTGGCGACCAGCAGTTTTGTCCCGTCGCGGGTGATGGTGTTGTGGGCGGCTATGCTGCCGAGCGACGGTTGCTTGTTCAGATAAATGAGCGTCCCCGAAGCTCGATCGAAGCTGTAAGCTGAGACGGTGCCCTCGCGCCAGGTGAACACTTCCGAGTTGGCGTAGATCCGCGAGCCGTCCGGTGTCACCGAGAGGAAGGTCGGATTGTCGACGTCGTTGGTCTCGGCCAGTTTTCGTGTTTCCAGCGTCGTCTCGTCAAAGCTGTAGACGCTGAGGCCGACGCCCCGAGCGCCCTGAAAATACGGCGCCTCGCGGTTCAGGCTGCCGACAAAGACCAGACAATTCTCGCGCATGATTTCCTCCCCTACCCGCCTGCGCTTTGGCGCGCGGGAGCAGCCAAAATTTCGCCTGTTCACGCTTGCAACGCAACCCCATATGTGAAAATACTATTTACAAAAGAAGATTGACGGGAGGAGACGTCTTGTATTTCGACGCCTTGATGCGTTTTCCGACAGCTGTGACGTGCCCCATGCAGGTCTGGCGGTGCCGACCATGAACGATTTCGCACCTACCGTCGGCGTCGCCTCGACGCATCCCAAGAACATGCCCGGAGATCACGCCGCGCTGCCGGTGTGGAATGCCGAAAACTGGTTCTACGAGGACTGGCCCGTCGGCCAGAAGATCCGCTCGTTGCGGCGCACAATGGCCGAAGGCGACAGCCATTTGTTCAACACGCTGGTGCTCGACATCCACCCCTATGTGCAGGACCAGATGTTTGCCGAGAACGAAGGCATTTTCGGCAAGCGGCTGATCGCCGGCGCCTTTGTCTTTTCGGCTGGCCTGGGGCTGGTCGCCACCAACTGCGTCAATGCCTTCTCCTATGGCTACGACAAGCTCCGCTTCATAAAACCCGTCTTCATTGGCGACACGATCTATTCGATCCGCTCCAACCTCGACAAGAAGCCCCGCTACAAGGAAATGGGGCTGATCCGCGCCAGCTATGAGGTGTTCAAGGGCGAAGGCGAGTTGGTTCTCTATTGCGAGCATCTGCAGACGGTGAAGTACCGCAACCCGGCCGACTTCGTCGGCAAGACGGAGAAATAGCATGCCGGCAGCAGCCGAATTGCCGCTCGCCGGTCTCGTCGTCGTCGACATGAGCCAGTTCCTGTCCGGGCCCTATTGCTCACTCAGGCTGCTCGATCTCGGCGCCCGCGTCATCAAGATCGAGCGTCCGGATGGCGGCGACCTGTCGCGCCGGCTCTATCTCAGCGACACCGAGATCGGCGGCGATTCCACCATCTTCCATGCCATCAACCGGGCCAAGGAAAGTCTTGCCATCGACCTCAAGAACGAGACCGATCTCGAGGCGTTGCGCGGCCTTCTGGCCAAGGCCGATGTGCTGATCCAGAATTTCCGGCCGGGCGTCATCGAGCGGCTCGGCTTGGACTATGAGGCGGTCCGCAAGATCAATCCGCGGCTGGTCTATGCCTCGATCAGCGGCTATGGCGAAGACGGACCATGGGTCAAGAGACCCGGCCAAGACCTGCTGGCGCAGGCGCGCTCCGGCGTGATGTGGCTGAACGGCGATGAGGACCAAGGGCCGGTGCCGTTCGGTCTTGCCATCGGCGACATGCTGGCCGGTGCCGCCTGCGCGCAGGGCATTCTGGCCGCACTCGTGCGGCGCGGCATCACCGGCCAGGGCAGCCATATCGAAACCAGTCTCCTGGAAGCGCTGGTCGATTTCCAGTTCGAGGTGCTGACGACGCATCTCAATGACGGCCGCCGGCTGCCCAGGCGCTCCAGCTTCCGCAGCGCGCATGCCTATCTGTCGGCGCCTTACGGTGTTTACCCGGCCAAGGACGGATACCTCGCCATCGCCATGACGCCGATTCCCAAGCTGGCCGATCTCCTGTCGCTCAGCGAACTCGCACCCTATCGCGACAAGCCTGCGTCGTGGTTCACCGCGCGTGACGACATCAAGGCGATCATCGCACAGCGGATCGCCACCAAGACGATCGACGAGTGGCTTGATATCCTCGAGCCGGCCGACATCTGGTGCGCCAAAGTGCTGACCTGGCCGGAGATGCTGGCGAGCGAAGGGTTCCATTCCCTCGGCATGCTGCAGACTGTGACGCGCGAGGACGATGTCTCGATCCTCACCACCAGTTCGCCGCTCCGGGTCGATGGCATAAGAGCCAAGGCCGATCGGGCGGCGCCCCGCATCGGCGAGCACAGTGCCGCCATCCGCGCGGAGTTCGGCCTGTGAGTTCGCCCAAGCTCAAAGGCATGACCTGGAGCCATCCGCGTGGCTATGATCCGATGGTCGCCTGCTCGGCGCTGTGGCAGCAGAAGACCGGTATTGCCATCGAATGGGACAAGCGCTCGCTGCAGGACTTCGAATCCTTCCCGGTCGAAGAACTGGCGCGCGCCTATGACCTCATCGTCATCGACCATCCGCATGTCGGCCAGATCACGGCCGAAGGCTGCCTGGAGCCGCTGGATGTCGCCGGACGCGAGGCGGAACGCACGGCCCTTGCCTCGGGCAGCATCGGCCAGTCCTATCCGAGCTACAACTGGCAAGGACGGCAATGGGCTTTCCCGATCGATGCGGCAACGCAGGTCCAGGCATGGCGTCCGGATGCGATCGGTGCGCCACCGGCGCGCTGGAGCGAGGTGCTCGATCTCGCCCGGCAAGGCCGCGTGCTGCTGCCGCTGCGGCCGCCTCACGTGTTGATGGTGTTCTACACGCTTGCCGGGAATCTCGGGCATGCCTGCACGACCGATCCATCCGACGATCTGATCGATGTGGAGATCGGTAGCCAAGTCTTCGAGGCAATGCGCGAGATCGCAGCGCTGGTCGATCCCGCGTGTTTCGAGATGGACCCGATTGCCGTCTCCGAACGTATGGCGGAGGCCGGTTCCAGGTTCGTCTGCGCGCCACTGATCTATGGTTACGTTTCCTATGCGACGGCTGGCTTTCGGGCGAACCGGCTGGCCTTTGCCGATGTTCCGGTCATCGGTTCCGGCGGCCCGGTCGGTTCGGCGCTTGGCGGCACCGGCATAGCCGTATCAGCCTTTTCCAAAGCCAGGGATGCCGCGATCGACTTCGCCTATTGGGTCGCGAGCGGCGATGTCCAGCGTGGCGCCTATGCCGCCGCCGGCGGCCAGCCCGGCCATGCAGCGGCCTGGGAGGACCAGGCTGTCAATGAAGCGACCGGCGACTTCTATCGGGATACGCGCGCGACGCTGGAGGGTGCATGGGTGCGGCCGCGCCACGACGGCTACATGACTTTCCAGCAAGCAGCATCCGAACGCATCCTTTCCGGCATGACCTCCCGGCATCAAGCCCGACAGGTTGTTGCCGATCTCAATCGCCTGTTTCGGGAGAGTTCCCCGGTGCAGGTGTCCGGCGCTGCCGGTGGAGGAGCCTGAACCAAACCGAACGGAGGAGAACGAGATGACAGGAATGATCCGCGGCCTGCTGGCCGCAACCGCGCTTGCCTCGCTTGCAACGACCGCCTTTGCGCAGGATGTGCAAGGCGTCATCGGCGGGCTGCCGACC